>NZ_JBMDKH010000006.1:0-263264 GCF_057809615.1 Hydrogenophaga sp. FG152
TCGGCGAACTTGTTGCCTTGAGCGCGCAAGGTGCGGTGCCAGATGCTGAGTTGCGGGCGATGTCCCGCGGATTGTTGAACGGGTGAGCTATTATAAGGTGGCGGCTCCTTTGACCCGCATGTGACCATGCGGGTTGCCTAGCAAGCAACCAAAGGAGCCACCGACATGAAGTCTCGCACGAAGCCCGCGCTGCGGGTTGTTCCGGCTGCGCAGGTGCAGCTGACGTTGCCGATCCAGGGCGTGCTGCAGGACGTGAAGCACGCGTTCTATGGGCTGTGCATCAACGCCGGCAAGCAGGTGCTGGCAGCCATGATGGAGGCCGACAGGATCGCACTGTGCGGCCCCAAGGGCGTGCCCGATGCCGATCGCCGCGCGGTACGTGGCGGCAGCACGCGCAGCGCCGTTGTTCTCGGCGGGCAGCGCATCGGCATCAAGCGGCCACGTGCACGCGGCGTCGATGCGGGCGAGCTGGAGCTGCCCAGCTTCGCCTGGGCCGCCGGCACCGACCCGCTGGACACCGCGACGATGGCCGCCATTGCTGCGGGCGTGTCCATGCGCCGCTACGCCAGCACGCTGGAGGAATTGCCGCCGCCCGAGCAAGCGCTGTCGGTGTCCAAGAGCGCGACCTCGCGGCGCTTCGTGGCGCTGAGCGAAGAGCAACTGCTGCAGTGGCTGTCGCGCTCGCTGGGCAAGCTGGACCTGCCGGTCGTGATGGTCGACGGCATCCACTTCCGAGACCGCGTCATCCTGCTGGCGCTGGGCATTGATGCCCAGGGGAACAAGCACGTGCTGGGGCTGCGCGAAGGCTCCACCGAGAGCACGCGGGTCGTGCGCTCGCTGCTGAGCGATCTGATCGAGCGCGGTCTCGATGCCGACCGCGCACGGCTGTGGGTGATCGATGGTGGCAAGGCGCTGCGCAAGGCGATCGTCGAGACCTTCGGGGCCACGGCGCTGATCCAGCGCTGCCAGGAGCACAAGCGGCGCAACGTCATCGAGCACCTGCCCGAAGAGCTGCACGCCAGCGTGGGCCGCGCGATGCGCGACGCCTGGGACAGCGCCAACGCCGAGCTGGTCAAGAAGCAGCTGCAGCGCCTGGCTACGTCGCTGCAGTCCAAGCATCCCGGCGCTGCGGCCAGTCTGCGCGAGGGACTCGAGGAGACGCTCACCGTGCAGGCTCTGGGCATCACGGGCGCGCTGTACCGCACGCTGCGCACCACCAACCCGATCGAGAACCTCAACGGCTCGATCGCGCACTACACGCGCAACGTCAAGCGATGGCGGGACGGACAGATGACGTTGCGCTGGGTCGCCAGCGCACTCAGCGACGCCAAGGATCGCTTCCGCAAGCTGCGCGGGCACCGCGACATGAAGCACTTGATCGCCGCGTTGGACAAGCGCATCGCCGCCACGCAGCCCGCCGAACTCAAAGCCGCGTAGCATCACGAATGAGGAGCCGTCACACGGTCTCGTTCAACAGCGAACGGGACATCGCCCGTTTTGCCGTTGTCCCGACGCTTGAGCAGATCGTCGAGGCGGCGGCGATGCGCGTCCGACAGCGGTTCGGCCAAGGCATCGTAGATGCGCCGGTTGGCGCGGGTGATTGCTTCGGCGCTCGCCCGCTCGACGGCGTTGAGGGCAGGCAGAATGACCGACTGCTGCCGCAGGTGCTCGATCAAGGTGCTGGCCAGCACGATGCCCTTGTCGGTCTGCAAGGCCATCTCGGTCAGCAACTGGACGGCCTGCCGGTAGTGGCCCATGGTAAAGGGCTGGAAGCCGAACACCGTTTGCAGTTCGACCAGGTGCTCGCGCCGGGTCTGCTCCCGCTGCCCGTATTCGTCCCAGCTTTCGACGCTGACCTTGAGCTGGTCGGCGACCAGTTTCAACAAGGGCGGAAACGGCGGCTCATCGACGCCCAGGATGACACCAGGAAAGCGCAGGTAACAGAGCTGCACGGCGAAGCCCAGCCGGTTGGCCGGGCCGCGCCGCTGCCGGATGATGGAGAGGTCGGTTTCGCTGAACGTGTAGTGACGGATCAACTCATCCTTGGTGTCCGGCAACGCCAGCAGGCTTTCGCGCTCGGCGGCGGACAGGATTGAACGACGTGGCATATTTACTGATCCGTTCTCAAGTATTGATACAGGGTTTCGCGACTGATTCCGAATTCACGAGCCAGCTTGGTCTTTTGCTCGCCAGCCTCGACACGTTGGCGCAGTTCGGCAATACGCTCAGACGACAGGGATTTCTTCCTGCCACGGTAGGCCCCGCGCTGCTTGGCGAGCGCGATGCCCTCGCGCTGCCGCTCGCGGATCAAGGCGCGTTCGAACTCGGCGAACGCGCCCATTACCGACAGCATCAGGTTCGCCATCGGCGAGTCCTCGCCGGTGAAGGTCAAATGCTCCTTAAGGAACTCGATGCGTACGCCGCGCTGGGTGAGGCCCTGCACCAGGCGGCGCAGGTCGTCGAGGTTGCGCGCCAGACGATCCATGCTGTGCACCACGACCGTGTCGCCTTCGCGCACGAAGGCGAGCAGCCGTTCCAGTTCGGGCCGCCGTGTGTCCTTGCCCGACGCCTTGTCGGTGAACACTTTATCCACCTGGATCTGTTCGAGCTGCCGTTCTGGGTTCTGGTCGAAGCTGCTGACGCGGACGTAACCGATGCGCTGACCGTGCAAGGTATCCTCCTGAGGGAAATGTGTCAGGAAGAAATCTATGACCCTTGACGGCGCATGTCAATCAATTCGGAAGGCAACTCTATTCTGACGATTTAGCGCCGGATGGTCTGACGCCAAGTTAGGGTATGCCTCAATCTGACGGTAGCGAGTCGCAGGCGTTCGGATCGGCATCGGTTTCGTTCCCTGTCTTGGCACGCGCTTCGAAGCGTTGATAACACTCCAACCCGCAGAAGTGCTCGACGTATTCCGCGCCTTCCGGGGTGAAGGCGGCATCGAGCGGGATTTCCTTGCAGCACACGCAGCAACTGGTGGTGGTCGAGTCACTTGCATTCATGGTGGCACCCCTCCATTGACTGACGAAGACGGCGAATGCCGCCGCCGGCATTGGCTTCGCGAACAGGAAGCCTTGTCCTGTGTCGCAGTCCGCTTGTCGCAATAGATCAAGACTCGCCGATGTTTCCACGCCTTCAGCCACCACATCCATGCCCAGCCCGTGCGCAAGCTGAATCACGGTGTGCACGATGGTTTGGTCGCGGCGGTCGTTGGCGAGCCCGGCGACAAACGATTGGTCGATCTTGAGCGTGCTGATTGGGCAGCACTTCAGATGTTGCAGACAGGAATACCCCGTCCCGAAGTCATCGGCGGCGAAGCGCACACCGATCTGCCGCAAGGCGTCCAGGGCGGGGAAGATCGCCGGATCACCAAACGCGACCGATTCGGTCAGCTCGATTTCGAGATACTCGGCGGGCAACTCGGCATCAGCCAGCACGCCCTTTACCCACCCGTCGAAGTCCGGTCCCACTTGGCTCGCCGAAACATTGACGGCCAGCCGGAACGGTCGCCATGCCAGCATTCGCCAGTCACGCATCTGGCGGCAGGCTTCGCCCAGCACCCAAGCGCCGATTTCAGGCATCAGGCCGGACGATTCGACCACGGGCAGGAACTGGCCCGGTGGCAATAGTCCAAGCGTCGGATGACGCCAGCGCAACAGGGCTTCCGCGCCGACAATCCCACCACTGCGCAGATCGACGACGGGCTGGTAGTGCAGTTCAAGCTGCCCGCGCTCGACCGCTTGGGCCAGTTCCGGCGTCGTCCATCCATCCGGCCGGAAAGCGCTCATTCTCTTTCCCTGAATGCCCGCAACGCCCGCGACAGGGACAGAAGGAACAGGCCGGTCAAACCGAGCGCCGCGATGACCCAATGCTCGCCGAGGAAAGCACCGGCGGTTGTGCCGGCCAGCACGACAGCGAGGATGGGCAGGTGGCAGGGGCAAGTCAGCACAGCCAGTCCGCCCCACAGGTAGCCGGTGATCGGTTTGTGCGTCTCGGACGGCAAGCGCTCGGGGTTGTTCATGGCAGACTCTCCGCGTGCTGTGCCGGCTCGGTCGGCAGGGTGGCCAACTGCACTTCCAGATCGGCCAACGCTTCGCGCCGACGCTCGACGAACTGACGCAGCAGGGCAAGCTGCGCGGCCGCTTCGTCGCCGTCCGCCGCATCCAGCGCCCGGCACAGCCGCGCCAGCGCGTCGAGGCCGATGCCCGCCTCGAAGGCCGCCCGCACGAAGCACAGCCGTTGCAAGGCGGCGTCATCGAACAAGCCGTAGCCGCCTGGTGTGCACGCCACCGGGCGCAGCAATCCGCGCAGCAGGTAGTCGCGCACGATATGCACGCTCACCCCGGCATCAAGAGCCAGCCGGGACACCGTGTAGGCGTTCATTGAACACCTCCTTTTTCTCACCCGGCGCAGCAGGAAAGCTGCTTCACATCCTTGTTGAAGGTCTGCGCCGCGAGCTTCAACCCCTCGACCATCGTCAGGTAGGGGAACAACTGGTCGGCCAGTTCCTGCACCGTCATGCGGTTGCGAATGGCCAGAGCCGCCGTCTGGATCAGTTCACCCGCTTCCGGCGCGACCGCCTGTACGCCGATCAGCCGATGGCTGCCTTCCTCGATAACCAACTTGATGAAGCCGCGTGTGTCGAAGTTGGCGAGCGCACGCGGCACGTTGTCCAAGGTCAAGGTGCGGCTGTCGGTCTCGATCCCGTCGTGGTGGGCTTCCGCCTCGCTGTAGCCCACGGTCGCCACTTGCGGATCGGTGAACACCACGGCCGGCATTGCGGTCAGGTCGAGCGCCGCATCGCCGCCGGTCATGTTGATCGCGGCACGGGTGCCGGCCGCTGCCGCCACATAGACGAACTGCGGCTGGTCGGTGCAGTCGCCGGCCGCGTAGATGTTCGGGTTGCTCGTGCGCATGCCTTGGTCGATGGCGATGGCACCTTGCGCATTGACAGTGACCCCCGCTGCGTCCAGCGCGAGGCTGCGCGTGTTCGGTGTCCGACCGGTGGCAACCAGCAGTTTGTCGGCGCGCAATTCACCGTGCGTGGTGGTCAGCACGAATTCACCGTCCATATGGGCGACCTGGCTGGCTTGCGTGTGCTCCAGCACCTCGATGCCCTCGGCACGGAAAGCGGCTGTCACCGCCTCGCCGATGGCCGGGTCTTCACGGAAGAACAAGGTATTGCGCGCCAGGACCGTGACCTTGCTGCCCAGCCGGGCAAAGGCTTGCGCCAGCTCCAGCGCCACCACCGACGAGCCGATTACGGCAAGGCGTTCGGGAATGGTGTCGCTCGCCAGGGCCTCGGTGGAAGTCCAGTAGGGTGACTCTTTCAAGCCCGGAATCGGCGGGACCGCCGGGCTGGCACCCGTGGCGACCAGGCAGCGGTCGAACATCACGACGCGCTCGCCACCCTCGTTCAAACGGACGGTAAGGCTCTGGTCGTCCTTGAAGCGCGCCTCACCGTGCACAACGGTGATGGCCGGATTACCGCCCAGGATGCCTTCGTACTTGGCGTGCCGCAGTTCGTCGACGCGGGCCTGCTGCTGGGCCAGCAGCTTACTGCGGTCAATCGTAGGCACAGTTGCCGCAATACCGCCATCGAACGGGCTTTCCCGGCGCAGATGGGCGATGTGGGCGGCGCGGATCATGATCTTGGACGGCACACAGCCGACATTGACGCAGGTGCCGCCGATGGTGCCGCGCTCGATCAGCGTGACCTGCGCGCCTTGCTCGACGGCTTTCAGCGCCGCCGCCATCGCGGCTCCACCGCTGCCAATGACCGCTACCTGCACCGGGGGCTCGTTGCCACTGTGCTTTTCGGCGGCGGCCATCCATCCCCGCACCTTGTCGAGCAGTCCGACGCGGTTGTCCGCCAGTGGCGCATCGGCTAGCGTTGCCTTGTAGCCCAGTCCGGCCACGGCGGCAGTCAGCGCGTCCGGCGATGTGCCCGGCACGATGGCGAGTTGCGCTGTGCCCTTCGGATAGGACACCAGCGCCGACTGCACGCCTGGCACTTTTTCCAGCGCTTCCTTGACGTGCGCCGCGCACGAGTCGCAAGTCATGCCGGTGATTTTTAGATGGGTCATGCAACAGATCCTTTATCGTTTGTGGCGCCAGACAATGACGTCCGTTGTGCTGCGGTGCCGTTTTCAGTGACTCACTGCTTGACGCTGGACGGATAGCCCGCGTCTGCGGTTGCCTTGGTCAGCTTCTGCACGCTGGTCTTGGCATCGTCGAAGGTGACGACCGCTTGGCGTGTCTCGAAAGTCACGTCAACTTTGCTGACGCCTTCGACCTTGGAAATCGCCTTCTTGACAGTGATCGGGCAGGCGGAGCAGGTCATGCCCGGTACGGACAGCGTGACGGTCTGGGTGGCGGCCCAGACGGGGGCAACAACGGCGGCGAGGGCGAGGGAGGCAAACAGTTTCTTCATGGTGAACTCCGATCAGTAGAAAAATGGCATGACGTAGGGAAATCCGAGCGCGACCAGAACCAGCGCGGCCACGATCCAGAAAATGAGCTTGTAAGTAGCTCGCACTTGGGGAATCGCGCAGACCTCACCCGGTTTGCAGGCCGCTGCCTGCCGGTAGATGCGCCGCCAGGCGAAGAACAACGCCACCAGCGCCACGCCGATAAAGATGGGGCGATAGGGTTCCAACACCGCCAAGTTGCCGATCCAAGCGCCGCTGAACCCCAAGGCGATCAGAACCAACGGCCCGAGGCAGCAAGCCGAGGCGAGGATGGCGGCAAGCCCTCCAGTGAAGAGCGCGCCGCGCCCGGTTTTTGGTTCAGACATGCGCTTGTCCTTTCGAATTGAAATTGGATAGCGTAACCTTACTTCCGTACTCATGTACGGAGTCAAGCGATATGGAAAACAATTTGGAGAACCTGACCATTGGCGTTTTCGCCAAGGCGGCCGGGGTCAATGTGGAGACCATCCGTTTCTATCAGCGCAAGGGCTTGTTGCTGGAGCCTGACAAGCCCTATGGCAGCATCCGCCGCTATGGCGAGGCGGATGTAACGCGGGTGCGCTTCGTGAAATCAGCCCAGCGGCTGGGCTTCAGCCTGGATGAGATCGCCGAGCTGCTGCGGCTGGAGGATGGCACCCATTGCGAGGAAGCCAGCAGTCTGGCCGAGCACAAGCTCAAGGACGTGCGCGAGAAAATGGCTGACCTGGCGCGCATGGAGGCCGTGCTGTCTGAGTTGGTGTGCGCCTGCCATGCGCGAAGGGGGAACGTTTCCTGCCCGCTGATCGCGTCACTACAGGGTGGAGCAAGCTTGGCAGGTTCGGCTATGCCTTAGCGTGCTTTATTTTCCGTTTTCTGAGACGACCCCAGTCAAGAACTTCCGGCCGGCTCCAGCAAGCTGGGACGCGCCACGATAGCCTTGAACAGATTGGCGGACCGATCATCGATGAGTTCGATCTGCGGCCATGCCCTCAGTGAGCGCAGCAGGCCGCTACCCAATCCGCGATAAGGCAGGAGCTTGGCGGCAAAGGACGCCAGGATGGGGTTGCGCATATTGGAGTTGCCGGCCTTGATGTTCTCGATAGTCAGGTTGTTGGGCAGGTGGCCAGGGCTGATGATCTCGACACGATCCGCGAAGACCAGTACGCGGATCGGCGCGCTGACGAAGTAGTCGCGGTGAATGAGGGCGTTGGCGACCAGTTCTTCCCAGACGATGCGGGGAATCTCAGGCTGCCCCTGGGAGTTGAAGCCCTGCTCGCCCTGCGCGGCGCGGGTGTTAGCGACGATAAAGCCCAACGTCTGCTGGAACACGTCGGCCAGCTTGCCGACGATGTCGCGGCTGTCGATGTAGCGTTCGTCCTCAATCTGGGTGCCGACAAAGGCGACGGCCTTGACGACGAAGGCGGGTAGCGCGTAGTGCGGTGATTTGGCGAACAGCAGACCGCCCGCCACGTTGAGCTGCCCCTGGTTCATCAGGTTCATGTTGGTCAGCAACTGCGGCAGCGGCTGGTTATGCTGGGCGAGCGGCTCACCGAATTGCTGCTCGAAGAAGGTTTCGAAATAGGGCATGTCCACATCGCCCGCGCTCAAGCCCGCTACGGGCGTTTCGTCGGCGTGCACCAAACCCGCCTGCTGGAACAGGCGCTGCAATTCCTCGCGCGAGGTGGCGCGGCGCTTGTCCGAGCCGTTCTTCACCCAAATCGCGCCGTTCTTGTCCATGTAGGGCTTGTTGACGCCCTCAGCGATAGAGAGCACCAGCACCGTGCCTGCCGGGTGAGGCACGTTTTCCGTGAGCGGGTTCACGGCGGGACGCACGACCTGCGAGGCCACGTTGGCGATGAGCATGTTGAGACGAGCAACGTCGGCGCCGGATAGACCGCGCACCGAACCGTCGTCGTTCACCCCAATGAAGATGCGACCACCAGCGGTGTTGCTGAAGGCAACGATCTCTGCTGCCAAGGCGTCGGCATTGTTGATGTCCGTCTTGAACTGCTGCCGACTGTCCTCGCCCCGGCTGAGCAGGTCGATCAGCTCTGTGGTTTCCATAGGTTGTAGACCTCTTTGCGACGGTTGAAGGCTTCCTGGCCTCCTTCCATGATGTTGATGATGGCGTCCTGCACCGGGCGGGCGTCGATGCTGCCGCTTCGCGTGGCGACCTTCTCGTCCTGGTATTGGCAGGCGTGCACCTGTTCCGCGTCACCCAGCACCGGGAAGTTGGCGTTGTGGGTGGCGAAGATGAATTGGGCGTGAGGCTTCATTTCCCGTAGCAGCTTGATCACATCGTCGTAAATGGTCTGGTTGTCCAGATCGTCTTCCGGTTGGTCGATGATGATCACGTCGTTCTGGCGTTGACTGAGCACGTACAGCAACAGCGCCGAAGCGCGCTGCCCGAGAGAGTGGTGCTTCAACTCTTTGCCGCGATAGCGGATGACGAAGCGGTTGGGCACCTGCCAGGTGACGAAATCGGTCAGGTTCTGCATGAAGGTCTTTTCGAAGACCTCGGGGGTGCTGCCGGCCTTCGCCAAGGCTCCCGGCAAGGCACGTAGGAGGCCGCCAAAATCGGCATAGTCCTCCATCACTGCGCGCAGCGTGGTTTCGCGAATGTTGCTGCCCTTGAAGAGCTGCTGCATGAAGCTGATGGCGGCTTCCTTGTCGCCCTTGAAGTCCGCTTCGATCTGCAGGGCGGTGTGGCCAGCGTTCACGCGGTCCAGCTCTACCTTGATGGTATTGAACTCGCGCAGCCATAGTTCATTGAGTTTGTCGATCTCGGCAAACAGCGCGTCGCGGATGCTGGTCTGCTGTGATTCCTGCTTGGCCAGCGCCTCCAGCATTTGCTCCGCCTTGGTTTTGCGCTGCTGCTGGGCCAGGAAGTCGTCCGGCTGGATGGCAGTCATGCCGGTTTGCTTGAGCTCCTGAGCCAGTTGGCGCTCGACTTGTGCGAACTCCTCCTGAAGGCTCCTGCTTGCGCCTTCAAATTCGCCCTGTTTGGTCTTGAGGCGAGCTGCAATGACGTTCGCTTCTCGCTCGATCTGCTTGAGCTGATCGACCTTGGCAACGAGGCTGGAGAACTCAGCGTAGTAGGCCGTGAAGAAATCCGGGTTCTGCTTGGAAACGTAGCTCGTTGCGTTCCGCAGCTCGTCCTCATGCTCGGCAATCAGACTTCCTAGAGCGAGGATGAAGCTGTCTGCCCGCTCCATCATGCGCGCGAGCGCTGTGGCGTCCTGCTGGAAGCCAAGTCGCTTTTGGAGCTTATCGGCGACACCGTGCTCCGCGAACTTGGTCAGACGGAAGTTGGCATCATTTAGTTGGGTCTCGAAGTCGCGCTTGAGTTCGGCCGTGTTGCTGAGCTTGAGCCAGCGCTGAGCAGCGTCACGCACGCGCTGGCGTTGAACCTCTATTTCGTCACGCAGCACACGCAGCTTCTCGCCAACCAGCTTTTCCACCAGATCGGTCTCGAAGCCTTCGCCGGTGCTGGAAAGGTCCTTCTGGCCGAAGTAGATCGGACGGCGCAGTACGGTTTCCCGGATCGACACGCCGGGTTGCAACTTGCCGCCCAAATAGACATTCGGGGCTTCGCGGAAGATGCGGGAGATGGTGAACTCCTGTCCGTACACGTCACATGCTGTCAGCGTCACCTTGCCGCCGCTGCCAAGGGTATGGCGGATCAACTCATCCTTGTACTTGGTGTCCTGCGCCTTCTCGCCGCGTGGAATGTCGAGGGCGTAGCGTACTGCCTCCAGGATGGACGATTTGCCGCTGCCCCGGATGCCGATCAACGTGTTGAGTTCGGAAGAGAAATGCAGCACTTGCCCATCGAGGATGCCGCCGTCGAAGCGGATGCTGCGGATGTGCGACGCTTGATGTTTGGGCGGCTCCATGGCTACCCGCCCAGCGGGATCGCTCAAGGCAAACTTGACCGCCTCGAAGGACAGTTCGCCCAGCTTCAGGTAGCTGGCTTTGCCTCGACCGATTTCATCGACACTCTTAGGGTCGCTGCCTTCCAGTTCGGCGGGGTACCAGCTCTGTAGCCAGCTTTGAATCTTGGTGCGGCAGGGTTTGTCTTTGCCTGCGCCGTCGTGCGTGCGTACCTTCTGAAAAGCCAGCGTTCTGCGTCGGAAGAACTCGTTTTGCCCCAACTCAGTAAGCCGGCCGCCATCCAGCTCCGCCCACAGGCCACTCGGGGCTTCGACATGGGCGAAGACAAGGAAGAAGTCCCGGTGATAGCCTTCCAGCTTCTTGATGGTCTCCAGAAGCGACCATGAAGTGCGCCCGTTCTCCTGCTCGTACTGCGCGGGCGTTTTACCTTCGAATGCGCTGGTCAGAAAGGGGTTGATGTAATTGTGTTCATCGATCCATTCGTCGGAGAACACAACAAGCGTGTGGATGCCATTAGCCCCGTCATTGACCGACAACTCAACGCCTGGCAGCAGCGCAATACCCTTCTTCTGGGCCGTCTTGCGCAGTGCTTTGAATTCTTCGAAGTCGAACTTGTTGTGGTTGGTAATGACGCCCAATCGGATGTCCGCTTTCTCCAACGCATCCACATAGTTGCTGTTGTAGAAGTTGTCATCGCCCGTGAACTTGAATTCTCGGTCCGCTCGGGTATGCAGATGAAAGTCAGCACGGACCCACTGCGCCCCTTCTGCAAAGACCATGGATCGAGCCTCTGACTGCTTCGGTCGCAGACTTTCCATCATGGTTCATCCTTATAGTTAGTCCGCGCGTAGCCCACCAGTCGAGCGGTCTGCGGGTCATAGATAAACTCGGTGATCGATCCATCTCGAATGCGCTGAACCGCCTCGTCGATCACATGAAGTGGCACTAGGAACCATTCCTCAGGCTGCACAGGATGACCGAAGCGGTCGTTGATCGTGATGTTCAACCGCGCGGGCGCGAACAGTCTGTGGAACAGGTTCTCCATCCGGGTGCGGTTGACGCCCGCGAGCTTGTAGGTCGCTACCACTTCGACCTTCGCCAGCAGGTAGGTGGAGTCGTGTTCGGCGTTGGCAATGCGCGTCTCCACCCTGCCCCCGGTCACGCCCATCTTGTGGATGATGTCGCGGTGCTGCGCGACATAGGGATGATCGGAGAGGGAGCGCAGGACGTAGATCGTGCCGCTTTCGACATCATCGGCCTCAAGCTCGCCGCCGAAGGAGAGTTGTCCGCTCTCGGGCGAGGCCAGCCGCCGCGCGGCGGGGTCGTTGTAGAAAGCGCGCTGGAGCGAGCGCAACAGCAGATTGCTTTCGGTGCCGTTGGAGAAGATGAGGCGCAGGCGGCGGTCCACTTCCCCGGCGGTGGTTCTCAGCGGTTCGCCGACGTCTGCGACGTAGAGCGTGATTCCATCGAGAACGAAAAAGTCCCCGGCCTCAATCGCGCGGCGGCCCGCCTCTATGGGCTGGGACTGGCGCAATCCGGTCTTGACTTCCGTCGCTACGCGCTCGAACAGTGGCTTGAACGCCTCGAAGTCTTCGCAAGGCTTGCGATCCGCGATCTCCTCGGCGGCGCGCTTGTCGGCGCTGGTGCGGACATGGCGTAGGACCGTGATGTCGTCTGCGTCGGCTACGCCCGCCAGCTCGGCGGCCAGGTCGTCGATGTCGATGGCTTCATCTGCCGAAGCGGCAACGGTAGGCGCCCCGGCAAGCAAGCCCTGATGGTCCAGCGGCTCCAGCAGGGCGCGGCAGTCCGGGAGCGCACGCAAGCGGTCCAGGCGCACGGCATAGAGGCGCTCGAAAATATCGCGATCCTCACCATGCTGCGGCGCACGCCCGTGCTTCTCGGTGAAGCGTTGGATTTCCTCGAAGCCCGCGATGACGCGCTCCTCACTGGCCGGCCGTCCGGCCTTCGCCTCGGGCGGTGCGAACTCGGCAAGCTCCGCAGCGAGTTCGTCAAGATCGGAGTTACTCATAGCGCCCCTCCGCCTTGAATCGCATAAAGGCGGCCGCGCCTTCGGCCATGCGTCGCTCCCAGGCATCCTGGGAATCGAGTGCAGGAATGCGTCCGCGCTCCTTCTTGAACTGAACGGCGCGAACAGCCATCTCCTTCGCCTCGTCCGGCGTCAGACTCGTGCGCTTCGCCGAGATGGCCGCCGCGACCTGCTTCAAGCTGTCCTCGCTCATGGTCTTGGCGAGGATGGCGTAGGCTTCGCCAAAGGGGTTGATGCGGTCGATGAGGTCAATGTCCAGCTCGCGCACGTCCATCGCGAAGCGGCGCACGCCGTCGATCAGGGCGGTGTTGGGCGACCCGTCGCTCTCGCCTTCGGTGACAAGCCGCTTGGCCTGTTGCGTCAGGTTGAGGGCGGCGATGGCATGCTGGCGCACGGCCTCCTGATCTTCGGCGTCAAGCTCGGGATACTTGTCCTTGATGATCTTGCCCATGCGAACCTGCGTCAGCTCCTCGGGCACCAACTCCTCATCGAACAGGCCGCGCTCAATGGTGGGCTTGTCCTGCACGAAGGCCGCGATGACTTCGTTCAGGTCTTCCTGACAGATTCGCGCCGCCTCCTTGCTCTTGGGCTCGGCGATGCCCTTGATCTCGATTTGGTACGCCCCTGTCTGCTCATTGACGCCGATGTTGCAGCGATCCGGGTCGTAGCCACCCTCGCCGTAGTTAAAACCCGGCACCGGGCCACTGTCGGGGTTCTTGGGCTTGAACTCGAAGCGCGGAGCAAGAACCTGCTCCATCAGCAGGCTCGCCGCGATGGCCTTTAACGTATCGTTAACGGCCTCGGTGACAGCTTCCTCGGCTGCGTCCGGCTCGGCGATCAGGTTGGTGAACCTCGCGCGGGTCTTGCCGGGCGCGTCGCGGGTAGCTCGGCCGATGATCTGCACGATCTCGGTCAGGCTGGCGCGGTAGCCCACGGTCAGTGCATGTTCGCACCAAATCCAATCGAAGCCTTCCTTCGCCATGCCCAGCGCGATGATGATGTCCACATGGTCGCGGCTGTTCTTCTGCGCCGGGTCTTTGAGCGCGGCGGACACGCGGTCGCGCTTGGCGGCATCGTCATCGACGAGATCGGCGATCCGCAGCACGCGGCCATCGGGGCGCTTGACACGTTGGAAGCCGGTCGCAGGGTCGATGCCTTGCCATTCACCCAGCGCCTCGATGATGTGCTCCACTTCCCGCATCTTGTCCTTCGTGCTCTCGCGCGAATTGACATTCGGGATGTGGATGATGGTCTTCTCGGCGGGATCGAGGACATTGAGGATGTCGTCGACGTAAGGCCCGCTGTAGAAGAAGTAGCCGATGTCGAGTTGCTTGAGGTACTCGTAGCCGTTGAGCTGCTCGTAGTAGGTGTAGGTGACGGTATCGAACTTCGACTCATCCTGCGGCGCGAGCACGGCCTCGGCGTCGCCACGGAAGTAGGAGCCGGTCATGGCGACGATGTGCGTCTTGCCCCGCGCGAAGAACTGCCCCAGGTGCAAGCCGAGCTTGTTGTCCGGATTGGCCGAAACGTGGTGGAACTCATCGACCGCGATCAATCGGTCGTCGAACGCCTCGACGCCGTAGGCATCGACAGCGAAGCGGAAGGTCGCATGGGTGCAGACCAGCACCTTGTCCTCGCCTTCGAGGAATGCGCCCAGCGACTTGACCTTGCCGCCGTTGTCGTTGCCTGGCGCATTGCACAGGTTCCACTTGGGTTCGACCTGCCAGTCCGCCCAGAAGCCGTACTTCGACAGCGGTTCGTCGTTGAAGCTGGCACCGATGGACCTCTCCGGCACAACGATGATGGCCTGCTTCAAGCCTTGGTTCTTGAGCTTGTCGAGTGCCACGAACATCAGCGCACGGCTCTTGCCCGATGCGGGCGGCGACTTGATAAGCAGGTATTGCTCGCCCCGCTTCTCGTAGGCCCGCTCCTGCATGGGCCGCATCCCAAGAGCATTGGCCTTGGTCGATGCGCCGTTTCGGGCGTAGGTGACGGAAACGGACGGTACGGACTTGATCTTGTCGCTCATGCGTTGGCTCCCGCCTTGCGTTTCTTGCCCTTGGCCGGTGCAGCCGAAGCGGTCATCTTGGTATAAAGGTCAAACAGCTTTTCCAGCCGCTCAGTGTCGTTCTTGAAGCGCCGACCGATGTAGATGCGCTCCAGCACTTCGTCGTTGCGATCATGTGCGGCACGCAGGTCAGCGGGCATGTTCTCGGGGTCGTACAGGTCCGCGATGGTCGCGGGGAAGTGATGCTCCCGCGCCAGCAAGATATCCTCAGCGCAGCGCGTGAGATCGACCTTGTTCTTGTCGGTGAGCGTGGGCACGGGGAAGGTGTTCCAGCCGAGGGTATTGGAGTAGCGAATATCGGTCTTCAGCCTGCCACAAACGGTGGCGATCCAAACGAGATGCAGGCGTGATGCAATCAGTGCCAAGTTCCAAAGCGGCGCATCGTAAATCACCGACGCGAGATTGGAGACAACGGTGTCATATCCAGTTATCTCGCACGGAAGAAACAACCTTCGTTCCGACGACACATTCGGAACTGCGATTGCAGCGTGGCGACTATGAGGGGCGAAAACGAAGCGATGCGGCGTGGCAGCGTTCTCGTTGGCTTGAGCTCCGTTACTACTCAAGCGCATTTCGCGAACCTTTTCGAGGCGGTCACGAAGAATATCGATGCGATTTACCTCTTCAAGATCGTCATCCTCGATCCATATGCACCAGCGAGCTCCACCGTTTATCAATTCGCGCGATCCAACGTAGCGCTTTAGGAAGCGTCTGGCATCTGGACTCGCTGCAATTATTTGATCCTTCTCTTCAGTAGATGGTGTCAGATGACCTCCATCAGTCGGCTTATTCCCCGACTGCATATGTCCGATGGCTGAAAGCGCACTCGATCTCTTCGTGACAATCACGGTATCAGCAGCGACAAGATACGGACTAATGTTGGCGCATGATCTAACAGTGCCTTCGCCGAACAGTTTCCTTTCAGAGCCAGGGTTGGTCGTCAGGCCGAGAATCACACACGTGACAGCAGCTTTGTTACTAGCGAGGTTGCTCCACAAGAACGATGTGTGCGCAAAGTTGATCGTGTTGCACTCTTTAAATACGAGCGGCCAAAGCATTGCAACTTGCTCTCCTTGAGTGATGGAGTTAGTCGTTACGAATGCGCTTGCCGCCCCAGTAAAATTGTTGAACTGAGCTGCTTTCAGAACGAACGCGGCTACATAGTCCAAATCCTTGTAAGTCTTTAGAAGGGGCGCGAGGACTCGCGCCATGTCTTCCTTCTGCTGCGCTGTCTGACCAACGCTTCCTTGGTACGGCGGATTGCCGCAGATGTACGTCTCGCCGCCTTCGTTCTCGAAGTCAATCTCCGCTTGGTCGAGCGGCGTCTCAAACAGATCATCCGCCAGCACCTTCACGTCCGTCCCGGTGGGCGGGCAAACGCTCAACCAGTCGAGCCGCAGCGCGTTGCCGCAGGTGATCCAGTTCTCGTTACGCAGGGGCAGAAACTCGGCCAGGGCCAGCTTCTGCCCCCGGTACAGCACGTCGCACTGATACTCGGCGATGACCAGCGCAAGGCGGGCAATCTCCGCCGGGAAGTCACGCAGCTCAATCCCGCGAAAGTTGGTGAGCGGGATCTCCGACGCGCGATCCGGCTCGCCGCGCCGCCGATTGATCTCGGCCTCGATGGCGCGCATTTCCTTATAAGCGATGACCAGAAAATTGCCCGAGCCGCAGGCCGGGTCGAATACCCTGATCTTGGCAATGCGCTTGCGCAGGTTGAGCAACACGCGGGCGTTGTCGCCCGCCTCCTCCAGCTTCGCCCGCAGGTCGTCGAGGAACAGCGGATTGAGCACCTTCAGAATGTTGGGAACGCTGGTGTAGTGCATCCCCAGCTCGCCGCGCTCCTCGTCTTCGGCCACGGCCTGGATCATCGAGCCGAAGATGTCAGGATTGATCTTGGTCCAGTCCAGGCCACCAACGTGCAGCAGGTAGGACCGGGCGATCTTGCTGAATCGCGGCACCTCGTCGCCGCCGGAGAACAAAGCCCCGTTGACGTAGGGGAAATCTTCGGCCCATCGAGGAATCTTGGCGGCAGCCCGGTCCTCGCGCTTGGTGTTCATGGCGCGGAACAGCGTGGCGATGACCTCGTGCGTGTTGGACGAGTCCTTGGCGCTCATCTGCGCAACGGTTTCGGTGAAACGCCCCTTCCCGATGAAAATGTCGGTGTCCTCGGCGAAGAAACAGAAAATCAGCCGCGCCATGAGCTTGTTCATGTCGTGGCGGCGCTCCGCCGTGCCCCATTCAGGGTTGTCTTTCAGCAGTTCGACGTACAGACGGTTCAGGCGGCTGGTGGCCCGAATGTCGAAGGCGTTTTCGCTGATCTGGCGGACGGTACTGATGCCCGCCAGCGGCAGGAAGAAGCCGAAGTGGTCGGGAAAGTCTTTGAAGGCACAGGCGACGGTCTCACCGCTGGCCAGGTCTTCGGCCTCGAAGTCCGCACCGTCGGTGGCGAGGATGAACTTCGCCTTGGCCTTGGCCGTCGCCGGGCTGGCCTTGAGAGCGGCCAGCGTCTGTGTCACCCGCCCTACGTCGCAGGTCAGGATGTGGATATTGCTGGTCTGGAGAACACCGCCGAGGTCGGACTTGTTCGACGCCCCCGCGCGCAGGCGCTTGATGGTGGTCGCTTTGTTGCCGAACGCCTCAAGAAAGGCATAGGGGAACTCCGCACGGTCGAACGGCTGCTCCGCGAGGTCGGTGATGGCTTGTTCGATTTCTACGGCGTTCATGGACGTGCAGCCCCCTCTCGGGGCGAGGCCGCCTGGTTGCTATCGTTTTTCGGGGCGCTCATGTCTTGTCCTGCGTTTTCTCGGCTATCTGCGCGGCAATCCAGCGATCCAGCTCGCTGCGACGAAACCGCCAGGTGCCGCCCAGCTTGAATCCCGGTATCTCCCCCTGCTGGGCCAGCCGGTAAACGGTCTTCTTCCCTGCCTTGAGGTAGACCGCCACTTCATCCAGCGTGAGAATTTCGCTATCAGGTTGGTTCATGTCAGGCGGCTCGCTTGGTGTCGCGCGGCGAAGTCTTCCAAAGTTTGGCCAAGTTTACCATCTGATCCACCCAAGTGAACCCCGAATCTCATGTGCGCGACGCCATGGATTCGGCCGGCGCCATGCGTTGCGGCGGGCTCGCGGCACCGGCTCGATGGCAAGGCCATGTGCTTTAGCCACCGGGTCGTAGATGGTTTACGCCAAGAAGGTGGTCGGCGTGTCTTCTTCCGGGGAAAACACGCAACGTAGTACTCTTTGGCCTTCACAGCCGCGCTCTCTGTGGCCTCATCTGGATGAGACGGGCTAGGCAAATCAGCGTGAGGTGTGCGATGGGCAGGAAGGAAACCGAGGAAGCAATTGCAGACAGCCGCGCCGGCCGTGTCTCGGGGCGGTTCGCCACAGTCGCCGAGCTGCTGGCCGACCTGAACGCTGACGACACCCCGAACATTCAGCACGGCAGCGCCAACGTCTATGCCGACCTGGGCTATCCCGACGCCGGCGAAATGCTGGTCAAGACCCGACTCGTCACCAAGATCGGCGAGGCCATCAAGGCGCGACAGTTGTCGACCGAGCAAGCGGCTACGCTTCTCGGATTGACGCCGGCCGCGCTGCACGAGCTGCTGACCGGCCGCTTTCGCTCGCAATCGGTCAATGACCTGGAGCGCCTGGCATCCATGCTTGATGAGGCCAGTCGATGACAGGCTCGAAGAACCTGGAAAACTGGCTGCATGAGAAGGTCGGCCCGGCCTATGACGCCTTGAAGGCCGATCCCGCCCGCGCCGTCACGCCTGACCAGGTGCGCTACACCCTGGCCGAGCTGCTGGCCGAGGCCGAAGCCGCCGGCGTGTATCCACTGCCGCCGGAACAACGCGAATGGGTGGATGCGCCGGCCGTTGGCCGTGAGCTGACGCCTTTCGACCCGGCCGAGACGCTGACCTCGGCCGAGGCGATCAGCACCTTCCTGGCCGAAGCCGAGGCCACAGCCGACCCGGCCTATATCGAACACGCACAGGCCGTCGCAGCGCGGGCGAAGGCCATGCACGGCATCGAGTAGGAGAGCTGGCCAGCATCGCCATTCCTGGCGGTGCTGCAGCTCGACGTGCGCCGTTCTGGTGCGCTGGATCTCATCGCTAGAAGCGACGATGCGATCCACGCCAAGGGAGAAGGCCAGAGCGGCCGTCATCGTCCGATCTGGCGATGCTCGAGCACGCCAGCGCACATCGTCACCTTTGACGATGCAGGCCCGGAAATGACAAGGGCGGCCAATGGCCGCCCTTGCTGCTCCTGGTGCGCGTGCCTACGCGGCGCCGAGTGACTGCCGCACCGCGTCCAGGGCCTCGCGAAAGTCGGCAGGTGTCGCCTGGCCCGTCTCGGCCTGGTAAAACACGACCATGAAAGCGTTCGCCACGGCCTCGGCGAGCGGCCCGAGCTGCCGCGCCGCGTCCTGGTCTAGCCAGTCGAGCGCGGCGAGTTGCACGGCTGCATGATGAACGGCCTGCGTTGCATTGGTAGGATTCAGGGTTGCCATGATTCACCTCTCTAACAGGTGGGTTGTGGAAGTGTCGGCCGGCCCCACGCCGCCCGACGCGCTTATCGGCTGCCGGTGCCGTAGAAGCCGGCGGCCTCGGCCAGCGGCGTGCTTCTCGCGCTGCTGCCGTAGCTGCTGGCGTAGCCGCCCGACCTGGCCGCCAGCTTGGTGGCCTCAATGACGGGCGGAGCAGGTCGATCAACAAAGGCCGCAACTTCTGCCGCCGGGTCTGCATCAGTCGATTGATCGTCGACCGGCTCAACCTCAACCGCCTGCGCCTGGCGCTGCTCGGCAGCGGCAACGTCCAGGCAGTCGAAAAATCCTCTCGGCGTCATCGTCATACCTCCTTGTCGCGGTTGGCGAACGCGACCACTTCATCATCAGGATCAGCAGCAGCCGAATCGGCCCCTGCCAGGCTGTTGCCGCCGAAGCTGGGCACATCGTCGACCGCCCGGTCTGTCTGGCTGCTCGCCCGGATTGCGGCGGCGATCTTCCCTCCGGTGGTGTCGGCGATGCGTTCGGCGGCGGCGTCGCGGATGCTGGCCGCCTTGGCCTGCGCAACGTCGCCAATGCCTTGCACCAGGTTCGCAGCCGTCGCAGCGACAAGGCCTCCCGCACCTCGGCCGGCTTGGCCGCCAGCGTCGCTGCCGCCGCCGGCCTTCGAGCCGCCGACATCGCCGCTACCCTTCGAGCTGGAGCCGGCTTTGTCGCCGCCCCTCGATTCGCCGCCGCTGCCGCCCGAATTGCTGGAGCTTCCAGAGCTGTAAAAGCCAGCCGCCTGGCCGAGCGGCGTACTTGTGCCGGCACTGGAACCGCCGCCACCAAAGCCCGCCGCCTGCGCGAACGGTCCAGCATCGGAATCACCGCCAGCACCACCACCAAACATGGGCACTCCGCCCGATTCGCCACCGGCGCTAGCCCCTGCTTTCTCGAACGCCGCCCTAATCGCCGACATGCCGCCGGCGGCCGAGGCCGCACCGCCCATCACGGCCGCGCCAGCCACGCTGGCCGCTCCGGCGGCCATACTCGACGCGCCCATAGCCGCACCGATGGCGGCACCTGCACCGAAGTTGCCAATGCCGCCAGCGCCACCGATCCCCGAGCCGGTGATGATGCCGGCGACAAGCGGGGGCACACGATTGACCAGCATGAGCAACGCCACGCAGAACACCAGCATCACGCCCAGCTCTTCAAAGTTCAGGGTGCCGGTGTTCATCCTGGCGTAGAAGCTGGAAAGCAGGTCGTTCCCGATGCCGACCAGGAGCACCATCGTCATGATCTGCGCGGCCACGCCCAGCACGGTCTTGTAGTAGTTGATCGCCATGTCGGAAGTCCAACGGCTTCCACCGAAGCCGAGGAAGAAGATTCCGGCGTACATCAGCAGCCAGCCTGATACGAGCAGCAGCAACATATTCACGGCGACAACAGCCAGCAGGATCAGGATGCCGACGCTCAAGGCCACACCGATGAAGCTATCCACGGGCGACCAGATCGACGAGTTCCTGAATGCCTGCTTCAAGATCATGAAGCCGATATCCACAATGCCCGAGGGTGTCACCGACGCCACCCCGGACGCCTGCTCGCCGATCCGGGCCAGTGACTGGATGATCGAGTTGGCGAAGGCCGGGCCGTTGCGCAATAGCCAGAGGAAGAAGCCGAAGAACAGGATGAACCTGATGAACTCGGCGAAGAACTCGCCAATGTCAGCCTTGCGCAGCGCCATGAAGCCGAAGGTGAAAACCAGCGAGATCGTGCCCAGCGTCCAGAACAGGAACATCGCGGCATTCATCACCACCGTCTGCCAGGACGTGGCTCGCGTGGCGAACTCCGTCACCACCTGGTCAAGCATCCCCTGATTGGTGAGTTGGGCCGATGCGGCGGTGGAGTAAAGCGCGAGGGCGACGCCGATCAGCGCCGCCTTGTGCAGTGTTTTCATGGCTTCGCCTCCTTCTGGTCTTTCGGGTCGGCCAGTTCGAGCCAGTTCATGGGCTTCTCGGTCGGCGCGATGCCGCCGGCGGCCGGCGACCGGCGCGAGCACAGCCCGGCGAATTTCTCGCGCGTGGCCCTGTCCTCGATCTTCTTGATCGCCTCGATCTGGCAATTGGTGTCATTGACCTCGGGCATGGGCGGGATGGCCGGCTTGTTGTCGCAACCAGCCACCAGCACCACCACGAGGCCGGTAAGCAGCATCGTTTTCTTCATGGTGCAGGGCCTCCGTCAGCGGGTCAGTTCGAGCCAGTTTCTCGGGTTGGCCGTCCGCTCGATCCTGGACTCCCGGGAAGTCGCGCCGGCGGCCTGCTGTTGCGCCTCTAGGTCGGCCTGCGCCTGCATCCTGGCCGTCGCGGCGTTCTGCTGTGCGATCAGCAGGCCACGGATTTGCAGAAGCTGGTTTGCCTGGTTGGCGGCGAGCTGGTTGGCGTAGCCGATGGCCTGCATCTGCCCGGTCGCGCCCTGCGCGGCGGACTGGAGCCGTTCGAGCTGGCGAGCATCGGCGGAAAGGTTGCGCTGCTGTTGCTCCAGGCCCTTGAAAAGCGCGTCGTTCGCCTTCTTCTGACTCTCGCTCGCCAGGCTGCGGTTTTGCTCCATCGCAGCGCGCTCGGCATCCGAGCACCCAGCGGCCGAGAAGCAAGGCGAACCACGGTAATAGGCCACATCCTGGAACTTGCCCAGGTACGCATCGATGCTGCCGAGCTGATTCCGGTAGTAGTTCAGCGTGTCGGTGGCGGCCATCAGTCCATTGATGGTGGACTGCGCCTGGTCCCAGATATAGGCGGCCGGAGCCATGGTGTTTTGCAGCATGTTTTCGTACTGCTGCAATTGAGTCTGGTACTGCTCGATCTGCTTGAGCGTCTGCGCCACCGACTCAATGGCGGTCATGACGTTCTGCACCAGGTTGCCGCCGTCGATGACGGGGATGCCGGCCTGCGCCGGGGTGACGATGATGCTGCCGGCCAGAGCGGCGGCGAGCGCGGTTTTAGCCGCTAAAAAACGGACGTGCTTCATGGTCGCAATCTCCATTCGATGAAAGAAAGGCAATGCCTTGACCAAGCTCGCGCTTGCCCACGGCAAGGTTTCATCGAAGAGCTACGCCACTAGCTAATCGGTATCGCCCTTGGCACTGAGGCCCGGGCTTCGGTGATTCTGCTCTCGGCCCTTACGGGGTGTCCCTGGCCTTATGCGTCCTCCCGAGAGTTGATAACGCTCAGGCCGGCGGCCTGGAAGTGCCTCGTGTCGCGTCCGGCACACGGAAATTTAGCCGCTAAAACTCTCAACGGTCGGCCCTCGGCTGCACCACCGATTTCATAAGCCGACTCATTTCATCCTGAGTAGCTTCGATCCGAGCCAACAGGGCGAGAATCGTTGCATCGCCGAAACGGGCAGTGCGCGGATCGTCGGTCAGCCAGAGCTTGAGCAATCCGCCCAGCCGGCCAAGGTCGCCATTCACCCGCGCCAGCTCGCGTACGTAGTGGTAGTCCATGACTCCCTTGACCTGGTAGCCCTGGCCTACGTCGCGCAGATAGCGCGCCACGCTGATCCCCGCCATCTTGGCGTTCGCCTCAATCAGTTCGCGTTCTTCTGGAAGGCAGTACACCTTGATCGGCGGGCTGCCCTTCCTGGTGATTCGATTCTCGTCACCCATGTGTCCTCCAACCGGCGGTAGCCGGCAGCCTCGCAGAGCAGGATGCCCGTTGAGCGCCCCGCGCGAATAAGGGACAGTGAAGAAGGACAACCGGCTTGCCGGTGGGCCTACTTCACACATCCTGCCCGCCTTACGGCGTTGTTTTTGCCTCGTATGACTCATCGAACTTCGCGCTGTAACCGCACCGTTGCTTCGCAACAGCGCGCCAACAGCGGGAAAACCAACGGAAATTGCCAATGTCCGCGTGCTTGCAGAGATCCAAGAGGCCGGTAACAGCGTTTCAGCCATGCGCTTGCAGCGATTGAGCATGGAACTTTGCTTACTTCGTACCCTGCCCCATTGAGCTAGGCCGCGCATTGGTGATGTGCTGGCGAACGTACTTCAGGAACGTCTCATACCGGAAAGGGATGCGCCCGACCTCGCGCAGGTGCTCCCAGATGATCTTGAGCGCGTAGCCGGCCTCCATCGCTTCCTTCACGTCCGAGCGCACCGCCATGAAAGCGGCCAGGTAGTCCCTGCGCTTTGTTTGCGAGGTCTTCTGCTGAAGAGCCAGCCGTGCGGCCAGCTCCTCGGGGTAGCTGCTTTCTGTCGTCGCCATGTCCGTAAACCTCCGTTATCAACTGAACTACTCCGAAGGTTACGGAGTGCTGGCCTACACAACATTCCAATAATTGGCCGAAATGGTTGACATAGAGCCGATGACACAGGCACGCCCATCGAAACAGGGATGGCAGCTCATTCAGCACGGAAAATTGAACGCCAAGAGGGGAGTAGGCCGGGAGATCCCCGCCGCTCGGCCCCTCAAGTGTCAAAGAGAGGATCGCATCGTCAGAAGTGGCGATGCGAGCTCCAGCGCCGGCGGCCGTCATCGTCAGAACTGGCGATGGGGCCCTCGGTGCATCGTCGGACGTGGCGATGGTCGACCATGGCCCGGACATGGCCAGCCTCGCCGGAGATGACGATGCTGCAGCTCGACGTAGCGCGCGAAAGAAAGGCCGATCTCATGACGTGGCCAGGGCATTGAATTGAACTGTTGTATGTTGTAGCGCGCTACAACATACAACATACAACATCTTATTGACACTTGAGGGGCGCAGCGTTTTAGCCGCTAAAAAGAACCGGCCGGAGCTGACCGCCCTTCTGGCGTACAACTCGGCCGCAGGCCGACCATCGGCAAGGACTTGGCGTCGCCCTAAAGGGCGGCGGCAAGTGCCGCGCCTAGTGGATGATCTTGGAAGATCATGGATGGAATTTGCGGACTAGCCGCAAGCCCGCGCCGTTGCTCTGTTTTCCGGTTTGAGGCGGGGAACGTTGCTACGGGTGAAGGGGAACGTTGCTACGGAGCTTGGGGAACGTTACTACGGGCTTCGGCCTGCCAATTTCCCACTTCCCTGCCGCATACTCGCTGACCTTCCATCCCACGGTGGCAAGCTCGGCCAGAGCCTTGCGGGCCTTCTGGCGGCGCTTCTTCATGGCCTCGGCGTTCGCCTCGTCCGGCCAGACGTAGCCAGCAAGGGTATCGAGTTCCACGCGCCCGGCTTTGCCGGGGTCGATCCAGCCGCATAGCCGTTGGTGAATCAGGCGGGCCGGGTCGGTTTGCAGCGCCCGCACCTCGACCATCTCGATGCGGGTATATGGGCGCCGCCCAAGAATCGCCTCTGCAATCTGAGGATTCAACGCGACAAACAGCCGTCCGTCATCCTCATCGAAGGCATAGCTCATCAGGTGAAAAGACCTTTGCCGGCTTCCCTTGGTGAGCACCACCGTCACGTTTGCCATGCGCAGCAAGCACGCCTTGATCGCCCGGATGTTGTCACCGCCATCGGTCAAGCCGATTTCGCCTAGCAGGCGGGTCATGCTCTCTCGCACGACCAGCGCATCCTGCCCCACCGCGTCGAACTTCGGCTCAAGGAATAGACGGAGTTGCTTCGGCAAGTCCGCTGTTGGCTCTGGCGTCAGGATGATGCCCTTCGGCCCTCCAAGAGCCACAAGACCTTGCAGCAGCCGCATGTCATCAGCGCCAAGAGGCTCGAAACCGACGAACCGCGCTTGTTCAGTCCCGGCGTAGTGATACGTCACATCGAGCTTGAGTTTCTTCCGTTCACCGCGCTTGAGACTGCGGAACAAGCCGGGGACCAAGCAGTGCATTGGGTCGTGCCTGGCATGGGTGAGGTCAAAAGCCATCGCCTCGCCTCCGACTATTACGTCTTTCCTCATTCCTGCTGGCCTCATACAGCTCCACCGGCACCAGCACGCCGCCGGCGTGCCGCATGTACCAGCGATCAAGCGGCGTGGCGTCGTAGTTCTGCTTGCTGACGCCGAAACGCACGAAGAAGCCGCGCCGCTCATCGCCGATGGGCTGCCGGTCATGGGCGCGGTCGCTGAGGCGCTTCGCCTCGTCCTCAGTCATGCGGGCGACGTAACCGCACCACCTGGCGTTGTCGATCAGCGCGGACGCGCCACGCGCGGCCTGCTGCTGGTCGGTCTGCCCTTCGCGGGCGCTTCCTTTGCTGACGTGGTGCAGGTAGAGCACGGATGCGCCCGTGGTAGCCGCGACCTGCTCCAGCACGGCCACGAGGTGGGCCATGTTGCCGTTGCTGTTCTCATCGAGGGCGTGGATGCGGCTCAGGGTGTCCAGCACGATCAGCCTCGCCCCGGCGCTGTACTCGATGACGCGGCGCAAGTGAGCCTCGTCCATGACGTTCAGGCGCTTGCCCATGATCGGCTCAAGCACGAGGTTCTCGGCGATGGCTTGGCGGGCTGTATGCCCAAGGTGCTGGCCGATGGCGTGAATGCGCCGGACAAGCGCGGGCGGCGGGTCTTCCCCGGCCAGATAGACCACGCGCCCGGTGTGTGCGGGGGCCAGGCCCACGAGGTCGCCGCCGGCAACGCTGCATGCGATGCTCATGGCCGCTTCCAGCGCCCAGAAGCTCTTGCCCGTGGCCCCTGGGGCGACGAGCGCGCCGACGGTTCCCGCGAGGAAGCCCGGCCATATGAAGTCCAGCACCGGCGGTTCGCACTCGAACGCCGCCAGGACGTCAATCGCCACGACTCAGTTCCCCGTTCCGTACAGGGATTCGTCGCTCAGCACCTCGGCGATCTGCGAGGTTCGAAAGTAGACGCGCCGACCGATCTTCAAGCGAGCCTTGTTGATTCGCCCCGCCCATTCGCTCGTCGTGCGCAAACTGACCCGCAGGCCATCCGGTGATCGATCCAGGACGGAGGCGAGCTGTGCCATGCTCAGCAGCGGGCCGAAGCGTTGCAGTAGCGTGTCTTCTATCGTCATTGCGTAAACCTCCGTTATCAACTGAATTGCTACGAAGGTTAGGCGTTATTGGGGGTTGCCTACATCTTATTAGTTGTCCAAAATGGTTGACATGAAGAACGATCCAACCATTGTCATCTGGGAAGGCTGCGATCCCACTGTCTCGGAAGCCATCGGGCAGTTTGAGGATCGCTGGCGGCCGTATTCCGCCTCCTCGCGGCGCTACCCCATCGTTGGGCTGTTACAGGAACTTATTGACCCCGCCGTGGCTGCGTACACGGCGACGCTGCCACAACGCTACTTGGGCCATATCCCCGGAGCAGGAACAGGGGTGAGCTTCAGCGGAATCATTCGACTGATTGGACTTGATGCGATGGTTCGCATGCAGCGGCAGTTGCTGCGCCAGTTCATCAAAACGGAGGATAGGCAGACGCCAAGAGATCGGCGGTTTGTTGCAACACTCGAATCGTTGATCGGGCTTGTATGGGACTGCGCCTGCAAACGGCCGGTGAAGTCGAAGGTGCGCGACACCCGACTGAATGGCGAACGCCTCCAGGGGTTCTGCCGGTTCTGCGGATCACTCGCCGAGCTGACCTCATTCGCCGGCGGGAGCGATGATCCGAAGGCGGACGATCCAGAGGAAAGGCTTCGACTAAGCAGCCTGTATTGCCTGGATCACCGGCCTAAATTGCCGAGCGGCGCATGGAACCCTGTCTACAGACAAGCAAGGCGATCCCTCGCGCAATTCGACCTCGAACTGGCGAGACTCAACCAGCAATGCGCGAAGCCGGCCACTGCCCAAGTGAAATCGGGCGATCAACTGGTTGACAGCTACTTCTTCCACTATGTCGCAGGCCAGACCTTACAGCCGGCGGACAAGGCAGAGCTGCGCAATCAAGCACGGCTGATGGTGGACTCAAAGCTATCGGATCGCAAAAAGCAGATGCTGATGCTCCAGCGGTCTGGACTCAACCAGTCGGAGATTGCGCGAAAGCTAGGTATAGAACGCCAAGCCGTATCGAAGGCACTGACGTCGATCCCTGCGATGTTCCACTTGAGTTCAAAGTCGCGCTCGCGGCGTCAACCAAATTGACCAACTAATAGGACGAAACAATCCGCATTCACAGGCACCATCAGGCACATGTTCGCAAGTGACTGAAAGAGGCCAAGGGATGCAGACAACGACAAGTAAGACGCTCATCAACCGCAAGAAGCTACTGGCGATGATCCCGCTGTCTGAGCGCACGATTTTCAATATGGAGCAGCGGGGGGAGTTTCCGCGTCGCATTGCGCTCACCAGCCGAAACGTCGCCTGGGACTTGGCCGAGGTCGAGGAATGGATCGAGGCGCGCAAGGCATCGGGCACTCAGGCCATGCGTCCCGGCTTCACCCCGTCGGTCGCAGCAGCCACTTTTTAGCGGCTAAAACGCTACGCCCCTCAAGTGTCAATGAAACCCGGGGCCATGCCTCGATGTTCGGGCAGGCGAGCGAACTGTAATCTTCTGGCTTACGCCTTCGGCCGCTTCAGTGTCCATTCGTCGATCATGTCCGCCCAGTCTTGCAACATCGCCGTCCGCTGCTCGCGGTACTCGGCCTTGTTGTAGACGGCCCTGACGCCTCGCTGCTCGTGCGCAAGGCACTTCTCAATCCAGTCCGTGTTGTAGCCGGCCTCATGCAACAACGTGCTGGCCGTGCGCCGCAAGTCATGTGGCCCGAACTTGGCGAGCGACTTCCCTTCCTTCTGCGCCAGCCGATACGTCAGCGTCAGCACCTGGTTGAGCGTGGCGCTGCTCATGGGCAAGTCCGAGTCGTACCGCGACGGCAACACGTAGTCCGATCCGCCGGCAAAGGTCTTGAGGGCAATGAAGATGTCCAACGCCTGCCGGGACAGGAACACCAGGTGCGGATTGCGTCGCTTCATCCGCTCCTTCGGGATGGTCCAAAGCGCCTCGCTGAAGTTGATCTCGCTCCAGGTCGCGTTGGTCAGCTCGCTCTTGCGCACCATCGTCAGCAGCAACAACTTGGCGGCAGCCCGAATGGATGGCGTTGTGCCGATGCGCTCCATGTACTGATACATCAGACCGATCTCGTCGGGCGTCAGCGCACGGTCGCGCGGCTCGAACTTGGCGATAGTCGTCGGCCGCACCAGCTCTGCCGGGTTCTCGACCTTCTGGCCGCGCTCGATGGCCCAGCGAAAGACCTGCAACATCACCTCGCGAGCATGCACTGCGGTCGCCGGTGCACCGCGCTCCACGATGGCATCGGTCAGCGCCCGCAAGTCCTCGTGGGTGATCTCTCCCAGTTTCTGATTGCCGAATTTCGGCTTCAGCTCGCGCTCGTAGACTGAACGGCGCATGTCGCGGGTGGAGTCAGCCATTTGGTAGCCGCGCAGCCACTTTTCCGCCCACGCCCCGAACGTCTCCGCATCCTTGACGCGGGCCTTGTCCCGAGCCTTCTCTTTGGCCGGCGACTTCCCGGCTGCGATCATCTTCTTAGCCTCTCCCAACCGCTCGCGGGCTTCCGCAAGGGTGATGCCGCCGACGCCATAGCGGCCGAAGGTGATGGTCTCCTGCCGACCGTGGATCGAGTAGTTGTAGCGGAACGAGATCGCCCCAGCGGGCGTGACGGCCACATAGAGGCCGTCACGGTCATTTTCCTTGTAGAGCTTGTCCCTCGGCTTGAGGTTACGCAGCTTGGTATCGGTCAGCATGGTTCTCGCCCTGATTCGGCTTAAATACCATGATCTGGAACCAACCCCACCTTGGCGTAAAAACACAATGAAATCATTGCACTACGCTATATCAATACCATGATCACCAGAAAGGCGGTTACATGGCATCGGCGGCATCTCATGGCATCGAAGCATTCAATGCCATTCATCATGCCATGAAAAAACGGTGCTTGGCGATACCAAAGATTGCCAGCCAGTGCCGGAAGAAATCACAAAAAAGCCCGCAGTGACGCGGGCTTAGGTGTGTTTTCGTGCTACTCGGTGCCAGCCGATGCCAGACGCCAAATCACTCCCACTCGATGGTCGCTGGCGGTTTGGAGCTCACGTCGTAGGTCACGCGGTTGATGCCGCGCACCTCGTTGATGATGCGGCCGCTGACCTTCTTGAGCAGCGCGTAGGGCAGCTCGGCCCAGTCGGCGGTCATGAAGTCGCTGGTCTGCACCGCGCGCAGCGCCACCACGTAGTCGTAGGTGCGGCCATCGCCCATCACCCCCACGCTCTTGACCGGCAGGAACACGGTGAAGGCCTGGCTGGTGAGCTCGTACCACGTCTTGCCGCTGTGCGGGTCGACGGTGGAGCGCAGTTCCTCGATGAAGATGGCGTCGGCGCGGCGCAGCAGGTCGGCGTAGTCCTTCTTGACCTCGCCCAGGATGCGCACACCCAGGCCCGGCCCCGGGAAGGGGTGGCGGTAGACCATGTCGTGCGGAAGACCCAGCGCCACGCCCAGTTCACGCACCTCGTCCTTGAACAGGTCGCGCAGGGGTTCGAGCAGTTTCAGGCCCAGTTGCTCGGGCAGGCCACCGACGTTGTGGTGGCTCTTGATGGTCACGGCCTTCTTGCTCTTGGCGCCGCCGGACTCGATCACATCCGGGTAAATAGTGCCTTGTGCCAACCACTTGGCGCCTTTTGTTGAAGCACCACTTGAAATGAGTTTGGCGGCTTCGGCCTTGAAGACCTCGACGAATTCGCGGCCGATGATCTTGCGCTTGGCTTCCGGATCGCTCACGCCGGCGAGGTGGCCGAGGAACTGGTCGGCGGCGTCCACGCGGATCACCTTGGCGTGCAGCTTGCCAACGAACATGTCCATCACCATGTCGCCTTCGTTCAGGCGCAGCAGGCCGTGGTCGACGAAGACGCAGGTGAGCTGGTCGCCGATGGCGCGGTGGATCAGGGCGGCCGCCACGGAGGAATCGACCCCGCCGGACAGGCCCAGGATGACCTCTTCATCGCCCACCTGCTGGCGGATCTTCTCGACCGCCTCGGCGATGTGGTCGCGCATCACCCAGTCGGGATTGGTGCCGCAGATCTCGAGCACGAAGCGCTCCAGCAGCGCCCGGCCCTGCACGGTGTGCGTGACCTCGGGGTGGAACTGCACGGCGTAGAAGCGGCGCTCCTCGTCGGCCATGCCGGCGATCGGGCAACTCGGGGTGCTGGCCATGAGCTTGAAGCCCGGGGGCAGCTCGGTGACCTTGTCGCCGTGGCTCATCCACACCTTGAGCATGCCGTGGCCTTCGGGGGTGGTGAAGTCGGCGATGTTCTTGAGCAGCGCCGTGTGACCCCGGGCGCGCACCTCGGCGTAGCCGAATTCGCGCGTGTGCGAGCCTTCCACCTTGCCGCCCAGCTGCTGCGCCATGGTCTGCATGCCGTAGCAGATGCCCAGAACCGGAATGCCGAGTTCGTACACCGCTTCAGGCGCCTTGTCGTCCACCTCGTACACGCTGGCGTGGCTGCCGGAGAGGATCACGCCCTTGAGCTGCCCGTCGGCGGCGAACTCGCGCACCCACTCGCTGCTGACATCGCAGGGATGCACTTCGCAGTACACATGGGCTTCGCGCACGCGGCGGGCGATCAGCTGGGTGACCTGGGAACCGAAATCGAGGATGAGGATTTTCTGGTGCTGCATGGCGTGACGGTGGACTTCTGAAAAAAACAAGGGTCGTCACGAAGGACGACCCGTTGGGCGAGCGGCCCCCCCATCCAGGGGCACCGCGGAACCGGCTTTGCCGGGCCGCTGGTGCCGCCCCTCGGGGGTGACGCCGCAGGCGGCGCGGGGGGTCTCATTCAGCCCGGTAGTTCGGGGCTTCCTTGGTGATCTGCACGTCGTGCACGTGGCTTTCGCGGATGCCGGCCGAGGTGATCTCGACGAACTCGGCCTTGTCGCGCATGTCCTCGATGCTCGGGCAACCGCAGTAGCCCATGGCCGCGCGCAGGCCGCCGGCCATCTGGAAGATGATGGACACCACCGAGCCCTTGTAAGGCACCCGGCCTTCGATGCCCTCGGGCACCAGCTTGTCGGCATTGGGGTTGCCGGTGCTGCTTTCCTGGAAGTAGCGGTCGGCGCTGCCCTGCTGCATGGCACCGATCGAGCCCATGCCACGGTAGCTCTTGTAGCTTCGGCCCTGGTACAGCACGATCTCGCCCGGCGCCTCTTCGGTGCCGGCGAACATGCCGCCCATCATCACAGTGTTGGCGCCGGCCGCGATGGCCTTGGCGATGTCACCGCTGTAGCGGATGCCGCCGTCGGCGATCATCGGCACGCCGGTGCCCCGCAATGCGGTGGCCACGTTGTCGATCGCCATGATCTGCGGCACGCCCACGCCAGCCACGATGCGGGTGGTGCAGATCGAGCCCGGGCCGATGCCGACCTTGACCGCGTCGGCGCCGGCTTCCACCAGAGCCAGGGCGGCCGCGCCGGTGGCGATGTTGCCGCCGATCACGTCGATCTGCGGGTAGTTCTGCTTGACCCAGCGCACGCGGTCGAGCACGCCCTTGCTGTGGCCGTGGGCGGTGTCGACCACGATGGCGTCCACACCGGCCTTGACCAGCGCTTCCACCCGTTCCTCGGTGCCCTCACCCACGCCCACTGCCGCGCCCACGCGCAGGCGGCCGGCGGCGTCGCGCGCGGCATTGGGGAAGTTGAGCTGCTTGGTGATGTCCTTCACCGTGATCAGGCCCTTGAGCTCGAAGGCGTCGTTCACCAGCAGCAGGCGTTCCAGCTTGTGCTTGTTGAGCAGCTTCTTGGCCTCGGCGGGTGTGGTGCCGTCGGGCATGGTGACCAGGCGCTCGCGCGGCGTCATGATCTCGCTCACCGGCAGGTCGTAGCGCGTCTCGAAGCGCAGGTCGCGGCCGGTGACGATGCCCACCACCTTGCCGGCGTCGACCACCGGGAAGCCGGAGACGCCCAGGTCGTCCGAGAGCTTCATGACCTGGCGGATGGTGGTCTGAGGAGAAATCACCACCGGGTCGCGCAGCACGCCCGACTCGTAGCGCTTGACCTTGGCCACGTGGGCCGCCTGTTCCTGCGCCGTGAGGTTCTTGTGCACGATGCCGATGCCGCCTTCCTGGGCGATCGCGATCGCCAGACGGGCCTCGGTGACGGTGTCCATGGCCGCGGAGACCAGGGGCAGATTCAGCTGGATGTTGCGGGAGAACTGGGTGGCAAGCGAGGCGTCCTTGGGCAGGACCTGGGAGTACGCTGGCACCAGCAACACGTCGTCGAAGGTGAGCGCTTTGCCGAGGAGGCGCATGGGTAAAGCTCCAAAAGCGTCGATTGTAGCCGGCCGACCTTCGGGCAAACCCGCACACCCCGCCCCACCCCGGGTACCGCTCAGGCTCGAAAAGCTACCGCTCCTGCGGCTTGTGGCCGATAAAACCGCAGATGCCACCATGCGCGCAGGGGCCCGCCGCTAAACTCCGCCAATGCCTCAAAAACGCCCTTCGAAGCCGTCCTGGCGAGCGCCTCTGGCGGCGGGATTCCTGCTGCTGGTCTGCTCGACCGCCTCCGCGCAATGGGTCTGGAAGGAAGGTGATCGCAAGGTGTTCAGCGACACCGCACCCCCCGCCAGCGTGCCCGACAAGAACATCCTCAAGCGCCCCGGCGGCGGCAGCGCCCCGATGCCCGCGCCGGCAGCGGCCGCTCCCGCCAACACCGAGACCGGAGCAGCGTCCCCCGCGGGTGCGGCGCCTCAGGCGGCAGCCCCTCAGCTGCCCACGGTCGACAAGGAACTCGAAGCCAAGAAGAAACAGGCCGAACAAACCGAGGCCGCTCGCCTGAAGGCCGAGGAGCAGCGCGTCGCGCAGGCGCGCACCGAGAGCTGCAACCGCGCCAAGCAGGCCAAGGCCACGCTGGATTCCGGCGTGCGCCTGGCCACCACCAATGCCAAGGGCGAGCGCGAGGTCATGGACGACAAGGCCCGCACCGCCGAGGCCAAGCGGCTGGATGACGTGATGCGCAGCAACTGCGGGCCGATGCCCAAGGCCGGCCCTCAGTAACCGGCCTTCGACCCCGGGCGCCGGCGGGCGAACAGCCCCGTGGAGCGTGCGCCCTGCCCCATGAAGCGTTCGCGGCGCGCCACCTTCGGGTCCACGCGCAACCCACGAACCACCTCCACCCGGTCACCCTCGCGCAACACCCGGTCCCAACCGGCCTTGCGCCCCCAGATGCCGAGCGCCAGCGGTTCGGCCTCAATGTCGGGAAAGCGCAGCAGCCAAGCCGCCTGATCGAGTGCCTGGCGCAGCGTGCAACCCTCGGGCACGTCGAGCACCTCTTCCACCACCTCGCGGGGCGACGGAGCGTGAATCAGTGTGATCTTCATGGGATCGTGATCAGTCCGCGCCGTACACCTGATCGGCCCGCTTCACGAAAGCGTCCACCAGGCTGCCGGCGATCTTGTCGAACACCGGGCCGACCAGGGCCGCCAGGGCCGAACTGGCGAAGCCGTAGCTCAGCTTGAAATCGACCTTGCAGGCTCGCTGGCTGCCGTCCCCCAAGGGGGTGAACTCCCACACGCCATCGAGCTGCGAGAACGGCCCGTCCACCAGCTCCATGTGCACCTTGCGGTCGACCTCGTGCGTGTTGCGGGTGGTGAAGCTCTGATGCAGGCCGCTGATGGCGATGCCCACGCGGGCCACCATGCCCGCTTCGTTTGTTTCCAGCACCTGGCCCTGATCGCACCAGGGCAGGAACTGGGGGTAACGCTCGATGTCGGTGACCAGCGCGAACATTTCGTGTGCGCTGTGCCAGAGCAAAACGGACTTGTGAATGGTTTTCATACAATCCAACTCATTGTATTGGCCTGAAATGGCCGCACCTTCCGCTTCATGTCCACCAAAAGCAGCAAAGAATCTTCCACCAAAGGCGTTGACAGCCGCATCGCCGAGAACCGCAAGGCGCTCTTCAACTACGCGATCGAAGAACGCTTTGAAGCGGGCATGGTGCTGGAAGGCTGGGAGGTCAAGGCCTTGCGCGAAGGCAAGGTGCAGCTCACCGACGGTTATGTGGTGATCCGCGAGGGCGAGATGTTCCTCATCGGCTGCCAGATCAACCCGCTGCACACCGCCTCATCCCACGTGAGCCCGGACTCGGTGCGGACCAAGAAGCTGCTGCTGCACAAGGAGCAGATCCGCCGCCTGGTCGGCAAGGTCGAACAGAAGGGCTATGCCCTGGTGCCGTTGAACCTGCACTGGAAGACCGGCAAGGTGAAATGCGAGATCGCACTGGGCAGGGGCAAGGCCGAACACGACAAACGCGACACCATCAAGGACCGCGAAGGCAAGCGCGAGGTCGAGCGCGCGATGAAGTCGCGCAGCCGCTGAGGTTTTTTTCCCCTGGGGCGGGAATAAACCCGCCACAGCCGGCGTTCATCCCTGTGCAGAGCCTGTCTGCCCATACCTTCAACGGAGAACGCCATGAAATTCCTGATTCCCCTGACCCTGGCAACAGCCCTGCTGGGTGGCTGCGCCTCGATGTCGTCCGCCCCGGCCCCTGCCATGGCCAGCGATGGCGTGCTGGTCGGCCCCAACCGCATGACCCTCTACACCTTCGACCGCGACGTGGCGGGCAGCGGCAAGTCGGTCTGCAACGGGCCCTGCGCCACCAACTGGCCGCCGCTGATGGCCGGTGGAAACGACAAAGGCAACGGCGACTACACCGTCATCACGCGCGACGACGGCCAGAAGCAGTGGGCCCTGAAGGGCAAGCCGCTGTACTACTGGGCCAAGGACACCAAGCCCGGCGACAAGACCGGCGACGGCTTCAACAACGTCTGGCGCGTGGCCAAGCCCTGAGCCTCCCACAGCCCACCACGGCCATTGCCGCGCCGAGACATGAGACGCGCCGAGCTGATCGACCAGATTCCCGGTCTGCGCCGCTACGCGCGCGCGCTCACCGGCGACCCCTGGGCGGCCGATGACCTGGTGCAGGACACGCTGGAGCGGGCCTGCGCCAGGTGGCGGCTCTGGACGGTCGGCACGGATCTGCGGGCCTGGCTTTTCACGCTCATGCACAACCTGCACGTCAGCGACCTGCGCCGGGCGCAACGTCGCGAGGGCAGTGGCCTGCCGGTGGACCCGGACGATGTGGCGGCCGAGCTGGTGGCGCCCGACGCCGCGCAGGACCTGGCCATGGACCTGCAGCGCTGCCTGTTGCGCCTGCCCGAAGAACAGCGCGTGGTGTTGCTGCTGGTGAGCCTGGAGGACATGAGCTACGAGCAGGTGGCCCGCATCACCGGGAGCCCGATCGGCACCGTCATGTCGCGGCTCTCGCGCGCCCGCACCCGCCTGCAGGCGCTGATGAACGCGGCGGCCCAGAGCGAACCGCCCGATGCCTACGCTCCTCCCCACCTGAGGCGGCTGAAATAGCACCGCCCGCAAGACCGACCATGGACACGCCCCTCACCCAGCCGCTGACCGACGCCGAGATCAATCGCCTGCTCGATGGCGAGGTGCAAGGTGCCGAGCGGGACGCCCTGTTGCAGCGGCTGCAGGGCGATCCACACGGCCGCGAGCGCCTGGCCCACTGGCAAACCCAGCGCGACGCCATCCGCCAGTTGCATGCCGGCCTGCTGCAGGCACCCGTGCCGCCCGGCATGCGGGAAGCCGCGCACCGCGCGAGCGATGCGCAGGCCCGCGTGTCCGGCTGGTGGCGCTGGGGCGGCATGGCGGCCGGCATCGTGCTGGCCTTCGGCGTCGGCCGTTTGTCGAACCACGAATGGCCGGGCGGGCCCGCGCCAGGTTCTGCCCCCTTGGCCACCCTGCCCGCCTTCGCGCGTGATGCATCGGTCGCCCACGCGGTGTACTCCCCCGAGAAGCGGCACCCGGTTGAAGTGGGGGCGGCGGATCAGGAGCACCTGGTGCAATGGCTGTCGCGCCGCACCGGCAAAGCGCTCAAGGTGCCGCGCCTCGATGCCTTGGGCTACGAACTCGTCGGTGGCCGCCTGCTGCCGGGCGACGTGGGTGCGCGCGCGCAGTTCATGTTCCAGAATGCCCAGGGCGTGCGCATTACCTTGTACCTCGGTGCGCTGGACCTCACCACGGTGCCCGCCGAGACCGGCGAGGAAACCGCCTTCCGTTTCGCGCAGGACGGCCCGGTACCGGGCTTCTACTGGGTCGACCAGGGCTTCGGCTACGCGCTGAGCGGCCCGCTGAGCCGGGACGCGCTCATGGCCCTGGCCCAGGCCGTGTACCAGCAGCTCTAGGCACCGTCAGCGCAGATGCCGCAGCGGGTGCGCGTCCGCCGCCCAGGGGCTCTCGAAGAAGGCCGCGACCTGCGCAGGCGTCACGTCTTCGAGGCGAGCCGGATTCCATCGGGGCGCATGGTCCTTGTCCACCGCCAGGGCGCGGATGCCCTCCACCGTTTCGCTGGCCGAGCCGGGGCGCAGGTGGAAGCAGCGGTGCACCATGTCGCGCTCCATGCGCAGGTCGTCGGCCAGGCCCATGCCGCGCGCGCGGCGGATCTGCTCGAGCACCACATGCAGCATCAGCGGCGAACGCTGGCGCAGCGTGACAGCGGTCTGTTGGCACCACGTGTTGTCGGAGGTTTCGAGCGCGGCCATGATCTGCAGCACATCAGGCAGGTCGAAGATCCGGTCCAGCTCCTTCTTCGGCCACGTCATCGGTGCCAGGGTGGTGCTCAGATGGCTCACGCACCAGCGCTCCACCGAGTCGCCGTTCTCGAACGGCGTGCGTTCGAGCGAGGCCCACAGACCGGGCAGGCGTCCCGAGTCGATGAAACCGTCGGCCAGGCCCCCGTTGATGGCCTCGCGACCCTTCAGCACATGGCCCGTCAGGGCGAGGTACTCGCCCAGCCGGCCGGAGCAGCGGCTCAGGAAGTAACCGCCACCCACGTCGGGGAACAGGCCGATGTTGGTCTCGGGCATGGCCAGCATGCTGCGCTCGGTGATGATGCGCAGGCTCGCCCCCTGGCTGATGCCCATGCCGCCTCCCATCACGATGCCGTCCATCAGCGCGATGTACGGCTTGGAGTAGGTGTGGATCAGGTGGTTGAGCGCGTATTCCTCGGTGAAGAAGTCCTCCAGCGCCGCGTCGCCGGCCAGGGCCGCCTGGTGGAAGAAGCGGATATCGCCGCCGGCGCAGAAGGCGCCGAACGGTCCTTCCTTGTTGACGCCCCGCACCACCACCGCGAGCACGGCGTCGTCGTTCTGCCAGTCCTTCAGCGCCTGCGTGATGCGCCGGATCATGTCGAGCGACAGCGCGTTGAGGGCCTTGGGCCGGTTCAGCGTGATGCAGCCCACGCGCCCGCGGATTTCGGCAACGACATGGGTTTCGGGTGTCAGCGAGGTCATCTTCGTTCTTCCGTTCTGTCGATCAATGTGGCTGTCTGTCCACGGTCTGGATGCGGGGGGTGCCGACGCGCGAGCGCCAGCCCAGCAATTCGTTGAGCACCAGGGCACCGATGACCAGCGAGCCGCCGGTCAACACCTCGGGGCCGGGCACTTCGCCCGCGCCGGCCCAGGCCAGCAGGATGCCGAAGATCACCTCCAGCAGCGCCAGCAGCGAGACCTCGGGCGCCTTGAGCGAACGGGCGCACACGACGGCCAGCGCGCAGGGAATGGCCAGCTGCACCAGGCCGAGCAGGGCCAGCCAGGCCACGTCGGTGCCCGTGGCCTCGAACGGCAACGCCAGAGGCAGCGTCGCCAGCGAGGACAGGAGGCCGCCCAGCAGCACCGAGGGCACGAGGTCGATCTTTTCGCCATGGGTCTGGCCGCGTTGCACCACGGTCCAGTTGATGGCAGCGGCCACCGGCACGCACAGTGCCGCCAGCGAGCCGGCCACCAGGCCACCGGTCTGTGTGGCGGGGTCGCTGAAGGCCTGCAGGAACTGGCTGCCGTACATGTACACGATGCCCGCGCCGGCCGCCACGATGGCCAGCCAGGTGCGCAGCGCGAGCCGCTGGCCGAGCACCGCGCGCGCCACCAGCGCGGTGAACAGCGGGCCCACCGACATGATGATGAGCACGTTGGCCACGGTGGTGAAGGTCAGCGCCAGCATGAAGGCGGTGAACATCACGCTCCAGCAGACGCCCGAGATCCAGAACGCCTTCGAGCGCGCCAGCACGCCCCAATGGCGCTCGAGCATTCCCTGCCCGGGGTCGTCGGCGATCTGCCCCGCCGCGCGGTCGGCGGCGCGCCACCAGGGCAGGATCACCAGCAGTGAAAGCGCGGTGAAAGCGCTGCGCCAGAACGTGACCTCGAAGCGCGCCGCCGACTCGAGCTGGCGCGAGACCACCCCCGCGATCGACCACATCAGGGTCACCACGATCATCATGAACACCGCCTGGGTGTGCGTCAGGCGACTGAGGGCACGAAAGGGCATGGTCTGTTCGTAAAAAAGGCCGCGTCCCGGGAGACAACGGCCTGTGCGGAGCGATCAGCCTTCGCGGCTGGCGCGCTTGCGGTCGTGCTCCTTCAGGTGGCGCTTGCGCAGGCGGATGCTCTTGGGCGTGATCTCCACCAGCTCGTCGTCCTCGATGAACTCCACGCCATACTCCAGCGTGCACTCGATGGGCGGCGTGATCTTGATCGCATCTTCCTTGCCGCTGACGCGGAAGTTGGTCAGCTGCTTGGTGCGCGTGGCGTTCACCACCAGGTCGTTGTCGCGGTTGTGGATGCCGACGATCATGCCTTCGTACACCGGGTCGCCAGCGCGCACGAACATGCGGCCGCGGTCGTCCAGCTTGCCCAGCGCGTAGGTGAAGATTTCGCCGTCGTCCATGGAGATCAGCACGCCGTTCTTGCGGCTGGCGATGTCGCCCTTGTGCGGCTCGTAGCCGTCGAAGATGTTGGCGATCAGGCCCGAGCCGCGCGTCAGGTTCAGGAACTCGTTGGTGAAACCAATCAGGCCACGGGCCGGGATGCGGTACTCCAGGCGCACGCGGCCGCGGCCATCGGGCTCCATGTTCACCAGCTCGCCCTTGCGCTCGCCCAGGGCCTGCATCACGCCGCCCTGGTGCTGCTCTTCGATGTCGGCCGTCACCATTTCGATGGGCTCGTGGCGCTCGCCGTTGATCTCGCGGAACACCACGCGCGGCTTGGACACGGCCAGTTCGTAGCCTTCGCGGCGCATGTTCTCCAGCAGGATGGTCAGGTGCAGTTCGCCCCGGCCCATCACCTCGAAAATGCCGTCTTCGCTGGTTTCCCTGACGCGCAACGCGACGTTGCTTTGCAGTTCCTTTTGCAGGCGGTCCCAGACCTGGCGGCTGGTCACGTACTTGCCTTCGCGGCCGGCCAGCGGGCTGGTGTTGACGCAGAAGTTCATGGTCAGCGTCGGCTCGTCGATCTTGAGCATGGGCAGCGGCGCCGGGTTGAGCGGGTCGGTGATGGTCACGCCGATGCCGATGTCGGCAATGCCGTTGATCAGCACGATGTCGCCCGGGCCGGCTTCGGTCACCTGCACGCGGTCCAGACCCTGGAAGGTCAGCACCTGGTTGACGCGGCCCTTGATGGTCTTGCCATCCGGGCCTTCCATCACCGCCACGTCCATGCCGGGCTTGACGATGCCGGCGCTGACGCGGCCCACGCCGATGCGGCCCACGAAGGTCGAGAAGTCGAGTGCGGAAATCTGCAGCTGCAGCGGTGCGCTCGGGTCACCCTTCTGCGACGGCACATGCTTGAGCACGGTGTTGAACAGGGCCGACATGTCCGGGCCCCACTGCTCGCCGGGCGCGCCCTCGACCAGCGAGGTCCAGCCGTTGATGCCCGAGGCGTAGACCACGGGGAAGTCGAGCTGCTCGTCGTTGGCGCCCAGCTTGTCGAACAGGTCGAAGGCGGCGTTGATCACCTTGTCGGGATTGGCGCCCGGCTTGTCCACCTTGTTGACCACCACGATGGGCTTGAGGCCCAGGGCCAGCGCCTTCTTGGTCACGAAGCGCGTCTGCGGCATCGGGCCTTCCTGCGCGTCGATCAGCAGCACCACACCGTCCACCATGGACAGGGCGCGCTCCACCTCACCACCGAAGTCCGCGTGGCCGGGGGTGTCGACGATGTTGATGTGCGTGCCTTCCCAGCTCACCGCGCAGTTCTTGGCCAGGATGGTGATGCCGCGCTCGCGCTCGATGGCGTTGTTGTCCATCACCGTGTCGACCACCTTCTCGTGCTCGGCGAAGGTGCCTGACTGGCGCAGCAGTTGGTCCACCATGGTGGTCTTGCCATGGTCAACGTGGGCAATGATGGCGATGTTGCGGATTTGTTTGCTCATGATGTGAGTTCCGGTGAGGTTTCCAGGATTTGCTGTATTTCGGAGGGGCTCAGCAGTCGCCCCGGGATCAACTCCCCGGCCTGGGTGTGGGCACTGCCCAGCAGCACGGAAGATGGGAGGGAGAATGGGTCGGAAGTCGTGTGGGGCAAGGGACCGAAGACCGCCACGCGGGCGCTGTCAGCCCAGCCGCCCCGGCGGCGCACGCCGCTGAGAAAGCGCCCGGCATCGTCGGCGCCGAGCGTGACAGGGTCATGACCTACCAGCAGGGACTGCACCGGCAGCAGCCGCGCCAGCCGGTCCTCTTCGCCCAAGGCTTCCAGCGCATCCAGTGCGATGCATTGCGAGACGTCGAATGGGCCGGTGGCGGTGCGCCGCAGCGCGATGAGGTGGCCGCCGCAACCCAGGGCTTCGCCAATGTCTTCACCCAAGGTGCGGATGTAGGTGCCCTTGCTGCAGCGCACCCGCAGGCGCAGTTGCGGGGCCTCGCCCTGCAGCTGCATGTCCAGCAGCTCCAGATCGTGGATGACGACGTGGCGCGCTTCGCGCTCCACCGTCTCGCCGTCCCGCGCGTATTCGTAGAGCGCCTTGCCGTCCTTCTTCAAGGCGCTGTGCATGGGCGGCACCTGGGCAATGGGGCCGGTGAAGCGGTCGAGCACCTCGACCACCTGCCCCGCCGTGCAGGTCACGGGGCGCGACTCGATGACGTCGCCCTCGGCATCGCCGGTGCGGGTCTTCACGCCCAGGCGCACGGTGGTCTCGTAGGTCTTGTCCGCGTCCAGGTGGATCTGGCTGAATTTGGTGGCGGCGCCGAAACACAGCGGCAGCACCCCGCTGGCCAGCGGGTCGAGTGTGCCGGTGTGGCCCGCTTTTTCCGCGCGCAGCAACCACTTGGCCTTCTGCAAAGCCTGGTTGCTGGAGAGACCCAGCGGTTTGTCGAGCAGCAGCACCCCATGCACAGGGCGCCGCTGCACCCGTGTGCGTGGCGCGTGCATGCTCATTCTTCCTTTGAACGAGAAGACACGGCCTTGGAAATCAAGGCGTTCATGTCGGCCGCGCGCTCGGTGGTGCGGTCGAACACGAAATGCAGCGTCGGCACGGTGTGGATGTGCAGGCGCTTGAACAGGCCATTGCGCAGGAAACCGGCCGCCGCGTTGAGGCCCTGCAGGGTCTCATCGGGGTTGCCGGTCAGCAGGCTGAAGAACACCTTGGCGTGCGCGTAGTCGGGCGTGACCTCCACCGCATTGATCGTGACCATGCCCACCCGCGGGTCCTTGAGCTCGCGCGCGATCAGCTCGGCCAGATCCCGCTGGATCTGGTCGGCCACGCGGAAACCGCGGTTGGGGGTGGATGATGCTTTGCGGGGCATGGTTTACAGCGTGCGCGCCACTTCCTTGACTTCGAAGAATTCGAGCTGGTCGCCTTCCTTGATGTCGTTGTAGTTCTTCAGCTTGATACCGCACTCGAAGCCTTCCTTGACTTCGCGCACATCGTCCTTGAGGCGCTTGAGCGTGTCGATCTCGCCGGTGTAGACCACCACGTTGTCGCGGAGCAGACGGAAATGCGCGTTGCGCGTGACCATGCCGGAGGTGACCATACAGCCAGCGACCGTGCCAATCTTGGAGGCCACGAACACGGTGCGGATCTCGGCCGAGCCGATGACCTCTTCGCGCTTCTCGGGCGCCAGCATGCCGGACATGGCCGCCTTCAGATCGTCCACGGCGTCGTAGATGATGTTGTAGTAGCGCAGGTCCACGTCGTTGCCCTCGGCCAGCTTGCGCGCGCCCACGTCGGCACGCACGTTGAAGCCGATGATCACCGCCTTGGAGGCGATGGCCAGGTTGACGTCCGATTCGCTGATGCCACCGACCCCGGCGAACACCAGCTGCACCTTGACCTCTTCGGTCGAAAGCTTGAGCAGCGAGGCCGACAGCGCTTCCTGCGAACCCTGCACGTCGGCCTTGACGATGATGGGCAGCAGCTTGACCTCGCCCGCCGTCATGTCGGAGAACATGTTCTCCAGCTTGGCGGCCTGTTGCTTGGCCAGCTTGGTGTTGCGGAACTTGCCGGCACGGTAGGTGGCGATTTCACGCGCACGGCGCTCGTCGGTCATCACCATGAAGTCGTCGCCAGCCTGAGGCACTTCGGACAGGCCCTGGATTTCCACCGGAATCGACGGGCCGGCCGCCTTGATGGGCTTGCCGTTCTCGTCGAGCATGGCGCGCACGCGGCCCGAGGTCTGGCCGACCAGGATCACGTCGCCGGTCTTGAGCGTGCCGCTCTGCACCAGCACCGTGGCCACGGCACCGCGTCCCTTGTCCAGGCGCGCTTCGATCACCAGGCCCTTGGCCATGGCATCCACCGGCGCCTTGAGCTCCAGCACTTCGGCCTGCAGCAGCACCTGTTCGAGCAGCGCGTCCACGCCCGCACCGGTCTTGGCCGACACGCCCACGAATGGGGTGTCACCGCCAAACTCTTCCGGCACCACTTCTTCGGCGATCAGTTCGGAACGAACCTTCTCCAGGTTGATGCCCGGCTTGTCGATCTTGGTCAGGGCCACGACCATCGGCACACCCGCCGCCTTCGCGTGCTTGATGGCTTCCCTGGTCTGTGGCATGACGCCGTCGTCGGCCGCGCAGACCAGGATCACGATGTCGGTGGCCTGGGCACCGCGGGCACGCATGGCGGTGAACGCCTCGTGGCCCGGGGTGTCGAGGAACGAGATCATGCCGCGCTCGGTTTCCACGTGGTACGCACCAATGTGCTGCGTGATGCCGCCGGCTTCGCCCGCAGCCACCTTGGCACGGCGGATGTAGTCGAGCAGCGAGGTCTTGCCGTGGTCGACGTGGCCCATGACGGTGACCACCGGCGCGCGAGGCAATGCCTCGGCGTCCTGTTGCGCGGCTTCCTCGTCGGTGAAGGCCTCGGGGTCGTCCAGCGCGGCCACGATGGCCTTGTGGCCCAGTTCCTCCACCACGATCATGGCGGTGTCCTGGTCCAGCGGCTGGTTGATGGTGACCATCTGGCCCAGCTTCATCAGCTGCTTGATGACCTCGGACGACTTCAGGCTCATCTTGTGCGCGAGTTCGGCCACGGTGATGGTCTCGGGCACGTGCACTTCGATCACCTTGAACTCGGTCGGTGCCACGAAGCTGCTCTGGCCGGCATCGCGCGAATCGCGGTCGTTGCGGCGGCCACGTGGGCCGCCACGCCAGTTGGAACGCCCGGCGCTGGTGTCGCCACGGGTCTTGATTTCCTTCTTCTTGGCCGCGTCGTCCTTCCAGGTGGAGGACAGGTTCTCGGACTTGACTTCCTTCTTGCCCGCGGCACCGCCCGGAGCGGCCGCCGTGGCGCCGGCCGTGGCGGGCGCCTTGCCTGGCGTGCCCGCTGGCTTGTGCAGCGTGCCCTTGATGCCCGCCTTCGGGTCGGCAACAGGCGCCGGCTCCGGCTTCTTGGCCACCAGGGTCCTGGCGGGAGCGGACATCATCGCGCGGATGTTCGCGGCTTCGGCCTCGGCCTTGCGGCGGCGCTCCAGCAGGTCCTGCGCGCGCAGTTCCTCGGCCTTCTTGGCTTCGGCGTTCTTGTCGGCCAGAACGCGGGCAGCGGACTCGCGCTCCAGCGAAGCCGTCTTGGCCTGAGCGTCCTTGCTCGCCTTGGCGGCGGCGGCCTCATCCACCGAAACCGGCGCGGCGGCCTCGGCGGCGACGCGCGCGGCAGCCTCAGCGGCTTCGACCGCGGCTGCACGCTCCTGCTCGGCCTTGGCCTGGCGGGCTTCCTCGGCCTCGCGGGCCTGGCGCTTCTGCGTCAGTTCTTCTTCCTGGCGGCGCAGCAGCTCGGCCTGGCGGCGCGCGTCTTCCTCGCGCCGGGCCAGTTCCTCGGTGTCGATCGCGGGTGCGGTCGGCGCGGCTTCGGCCACGGCCTCGGGCACAGCCACCTCGTCGTCGCGCTTGATGAAAGTGCGCTTCTTGCGCACTTCCACCTGGATGGTGCGGGCGCGCCCGGTCGCATCGGCCTGCTTGATCTCGGAGGTCGATTTCTTGACCAGGGTGATCTTCTTGCGCTCACCCCCGGCCGTGCCGTGGCTGGCCTTGAGGTGGCCGAGCAGCGACTGCTTGTCGGATTCGGTGACCGCATCGGTCCCGGAAGTCTTGGGCACTCCGGCTGCTGTGAGTTGCTCCAGCAGGACGGAAGTGGGCTTGTTCAGCTCGGCAGCCAATTCGGCGACGGTGGTACTGGTCATGGGTTCTTTTCTCCGCTGGGGCCTCCGCTGGTCAGTTCGTGGATTGCGCTTCGTCACCGGTGAACCAGTGCGCGCGTGCCAGCATGATCAGCGCCGTGGCCTCTTCAGGCGTCTGTGCGGTGATGTCGGTGAGTTCGTCGGTGGCCAGGTCGGCCAGCTCGTCGCGGGTGTGGACACCGGCGTCGGCCAACTTGGCGATCAGCTCGGGTGTCACGCCTTCGAGGTCGCGCAGGTCCTGCGAGACTTCCTCGACGCTTTCTTCCCGCGCGATTTCCATCGTCAGCAGGGCGTCCTTGGCGCGCGTGCGCAACTCGTTGACGGTGTCTTCGTCGAAAGATTCGATCTCAAGCATTTCCTGCAGCGGCACGTAGGCCACTTCCTCGAGGCTGGTGAAACCTTCCTCGATCAGGATGTCGGCGATCTCCTGGTCCACGTCCAGCTTGGCCATGAACACCTTGCGGATGCCGTCGGCCTCTTCGGCCTGCTTCTGCGCCGATTCGTCGGCGGTCATGATGTTGATGCGCCAGCCGGTCAGTTCCGAAGCCAGGCGCACGTTCTGGCCGCCACGGCCAATCGCGATCGCGAGGTTTTCCTCATCGACCACCACGTCCATCGCGTGGCGCTCTTCGTCCACCACGATGGAGACCACGTTGGCCGGGGCCAGCGCGCCGATCACGAACTGCGCCGGGTCTTCCGACCACAGCACGATGTCCACGCGCTCGCCAGCAAGCTCGTTGGTCACGCCGTTGACGCGCGAACCGCGCACACCGACGCAGGTGCCGATGGGGTCGATGCGCTTGTCGAAGCTGTGCACGGCGATCTTGGCGCGCGAACCCGGGTCGCGGGCGCAGGTCTTGATCTCCAGCAGGCCTTGCTCGATCTCGGGCACTTCCTGGCGGAAGAGCTCGATCATGAAGGACGGGGCCGAGCGCGACAGAAGGATGGGCGCGCCGCGCAGCGTCAGGTCCACCTCCATGATCATGGCTCGCACGCGGTCGCCGGTGCGGAAGTTTTCCTTGGGGATCATCTCGCCGCGCTTGAGGCGGCCTTCAACCCGGCCGCTCTCGACGATCAGGTCGCCCTTGTCCATGCGCTTGACGGTGCCCACGAAGATCTTGTCGCCGCGCGACATGAAGTCGTTGAGCAGCATCTCGCGCTCGGCGTCGCGGATCTTCTGCAGGATCACCTGCTTGGCGGCCATCGCGCCGATGCGGCCGATCGGCACGCTTTCCACCGGCTTCTCGATGTAGTCGCCCTCCTCGATGTCGGCGAGTTCCTCGCGCGCATCGCTGAGCATTTCTTCGGCATCCGGGTTCTGCAGGCCGGCCTCATCGGGCACGACCAGCCAGCGGCGGAAGGTTTCGTAGGCGCCGGTGTCCGGGTCCATCGCGACGCGGATGTCGACATCGCCCTTGTAGAGTTTCTTGGTGGCCGAGGCCAGTGCGAGCTCCACGGCGCCGAGCACCACGTCGCGCTCGACGTTCTTCTCGCGGGAGATCGCATCGATCAGCATCAACATTTCGCGGTTCATTTCACTCGCCCACCTTTCCGAATAGCTTTTCCGTAGTCACAACGTTTTCTCTCATTCATCGCCCGGCGCAGCGGCCGCGCCAGGGGCCTGCCGGCCCTTGAAATTCACGATCGGCGCAAGCCGCGCCTGCTGGACATCCGCCAGCGCAAAAGCCAGGGCCTGCAGCGGCACGGGCGCGCGCTTCTTGCTCACGCGCTGCCCCGGCTTGGGTTCGGGCGCATCGCTCCAGACCACCTGCCACTGCACACCGTCGTCGGCACGTTCGAGCGTGCCGCGAAATTTCTTGCGGTTCGCCGCCACATCGGTCCCCGTGGCGCCGATCGGCGCCTTCAGGGTCAGGTCCACCACGTGGCCTTCGAACCGCACGTAATCGATCTCGCGCTTGAGCGGGCGATCAATGCCCGGCGAGCCCACTTCGAGGCGCCGGTACTCCAGACCTTCCACTTCCAGCAGGTACTGCAGCTGGCGCGTGACCTTCTCGCAATCCTCCACCGTCACAAAGCGCTCGGCGGGCATCGGCTGCCCCTCCACGGGCGCCTGCCAGGGCCAGTCGATCGTCACCCGCAACAGACCGCCAGCGGAGCGTTCGAGTTCCACCAGGTCAAAGCCCAGTCCGGTGACGGTCTGCTCTACGGTGTCTTGCCAAGCCATTCGTGTGGTGTCTGCCCAGGGTTCGCCCCCGGCGGTCCGTGGGGCCAAAAGCGTTCGGCCAAAAAAAATGGGCCGGTAGTTACCCGCCCATTTGGTCGTGAAGCCAGCATTGTAACGCTTCTGTGCGCTATCTGGCAACCTCGCTCAGATGCCCAGCACCCATTGGATGAGGTTCTTGGCCAGAAAGCCCAACATGCCGAAAGAAAGCACCAGGAAGAGGACAAAAGTACCAAATTTCCCCGCCTTGGACTCGCGCGCCAGGTTGAGCACGATGAACAGCATGTAGAGGATGAAGGCACCGACACCGAAGGTCAGCCCGAACTGTGCGATCTGGCCCTCCGTGAAGCCCAGGACGGTGGCTTCCATCGCTCAGCCCTGCCCGTCCCCGGCGGTCAGATCGCGGTAGGCGTGCCAGCTGGCGTGGCCCATCAGCGGAATGAGCACGATCAGGCCCAGCAGGCCCGACGCCATGCCCAGGCCAGCGAGCAGCGCAATGCAGACCGCCCACCACGTGGCCGGGCCCGGGTGGCTGGCCACGGCGCGCCAGCTGCGGAACACCGCCGTGCTGACCGTCACCGGCCGATCCACCAGCATGGGCAGCGCCACCAGGGTGGACGCGAAGACCGGGGCGGCCAGCAACGCGCCCAGCAGCAGCCAGACCTCGAACAGGCCGATCTCGCGCACCAGCACCACGTGGCGCAGAAAATCCATCGGCTTGTGAATGGGCAGGGGCGACCACAGGGTGATCAGCGCCGCCGAGGTCAGCACCCAGCCGGTGCCCGCCAGCCCCAGCAGCAGACCAAAGCGCACCAGCCGGGCGTCGCCCGAGCGCCAGAGCCCCCACACCTCGGCCATGCCGATGCGCTGACCGCGTTCCAGCCCCCCGCTGACCGCGTACAGGCCGGTGGCCAGGATCGGCGCGACGATGAGAAAACCCGAGAAGGCGCCGGCGAGCAGCCAGAAGCGGTCGCGCGCGATCCACAGCAGCAAGGCGCCAAAGGCGGTGACCAGCAGGCCATGCACCAGCCCCGGCACGGGGTTGCGGCAGAGGTCGGCCCAGCCCGCCGCCACCCAGCGCGCGGGCGAAGTCAGCGTGACTGGCGACGAAGGCATGCGATCCACAACCATTGGGCGCGTTATAGCCTCCGCGCCCGCGCCAGCGACTGACGCAGATCAAGAACGGTGTGGGTTCAGGCGGCGGCCTGCACCAGCGCGCGCGTGTAGGGGTGCCCGGGCGCCTGCAGGACCCGGTCCACCGGCCCATGCTCCACCACCACACCGTCCTTCATCACCATCACGTCGTGCGCCATGGCGTGGATCACATCCACGTCGTGCGTGATCAGCAGGTAGCTCAGACCCCGCTCTCGCTGCAGGCGCTGCAGCAGCGACAGCACCTGCTTCTGCACCGTCACGTCGAGTGCGCTGGTGGGCTCGTCGAGCACCAGCAATTGCGGATCGACGATCAAGGCACGGGCGATCGCCAGCCGCTGCCGCTGACCGCCCGAGAACTCATGCGGGTAACGCTGCAGCCAGTCGCTGCCGTGCTCGGGGTCGTCAACCAGCCCCACGTCGGCCAGCGCGGTCACCACCCGTTCGCGCCGCTGCGCCGCCGACAGCCCTGGCTGGTGCACCTGAAGACCCTCGCCCACGATCTGCTCGACGGTCAGGCGCGGCGAGAGCGAGGAAAACGGGTCCTGGAACACCACCTGGATGCGCTGGCGCACGGCGCGGTCCCGACCGGCCTTTTTCGCCTGCGCCCAGTCCGTGCCATCGATCTGCAGGCTGCCCTGGTGCGGCAGCAGGCCCAGCGCGGCCAGCGCCAGGGTGGACTTGCCCGAGCCAGACTCGCCGATCACGCCCAGCGTCTGCCCTGGGGCGATCACCATGTCGGCGCCGTGCACCGCCACGAACTCGCCCTTTCTGAACCACCCCTTGAAACCTGGCAGCCGCACGGGATAGCTCACGCGCAGACTCCGGGACTTCAGCACAGGCGCCGCATCGGCCCGCACCGCCGGCTCGGCCACGTCGCGCTCGGGCTTGCTGGCCAGCAGCTTGCGGGTGTAGGGGTGTTCGGGCGCATCGAACACGTCGCCCACCCCGCCCTGCTCCACCAGGTGGCCCCGTTCCATCACGGCCACGCGGTCCGCGAAGCGGCGCACGAGGTTCAGGTCGTGCGTGATCAGCAGCACCGCCATGCCGTGCTGCCGCTGCAGGTCCGCGAGCAGGTCGAGGATCTGCACGCGCAGGGTCACATCCAGCGCGGTGGTGGGTTCGTCGGCCAGCAGCAGCTTGGGCGCGCTGGCCAGGGCCATGGCGATCATGGCGCGCTGGCGCTGGCCGCCGCTGAGCTGGTGCGGAAAGGCGTTGGCGCGGCGCGCCGGCTCTGGAATGCCGGTGGAGGCCAGCAACTCGTGGGACGCCACCACAGCCTGGCGGAGCGAGAGGCCCTTCTTGAGCTGCAGCACCTCACGGATCTGATCGCCCACGGTGTAGAGCGGGTTGAGCGCGCTCATGGGCTCCTGGAACACGACCGCCACCTCGTCGCCCCGAACGCCACGCAGCTGGCGCTCGGTCATGGCGAGCAGGTCCTTGCCCTGCAGCAGCGCACGGCCGGACACGTCCGCGTTGTGCACCAGCCGCAACAGCGAGAGCGCCGACACCGTCTTGCCCGAACCCGATTCGCCCACCAGCGCGAGCTTCTCGCCGGCGCGGATCGAGAAATCGATGCCATGCACGACCTCCTGCCCGGCGAACGCCACGCGCAGATCGCTGACTTCGAGCAGCATCGGGGCCGTCATTTGTCGGCCTTTCTGGGGTCCAGCGCGTCGCGCAGCGCATCGCCCATGAAGGTGAGCAGCAGCAGGGTGATCACCAGCACCGCGAACGTGGAAAGGGAAATCCACCAGGCGTCGATGCTGTTCTTGCCCTGGCTGAGCAACTCGCCCAGCGACGGTGTGCCCGGCGGCACACCCAGGCCGAGGAAGTCCAGCGAGGTCAGCGCCAGGATGGCCGCACTCATGCGGAACGGCAGGAAGGTGACCACGGGCGTCAGGCTGTTGGGCAGCACATGGCGCCAGATGATCTGCCCGTTCGACAGGCCCATGGCGCGCGCCGCGCGCACGTAGTCGAGCTGGCGGTTGCGCAGAAACTCCGCGCGCACGTAGTCGGACAGGCCCATCCAGCCGAACAGGCTGAGCAGGATCAGCAGCAGGCCCAGGCTGGGCGAGAACACGGCCGAGAAGATGATGAGCAGATACAGCTCCGGCATGGAACTCCAGATCTCGATGAAGCGCTGGAAGGCCAGGTCGGTCTTGCCGCCAAAGAAGCCCTGGATCGCGCCGGTGATGACGCCCAGCACCACCCCGATGGCGGTGAGCGCCAGCGCGAACAGCACACTCACGCGAAAGCCGTAGATCAGCTGCGCCAGCAGATCGCGCCCCCGGTCGTCGGTGCCCAGCCAGTTGTCCCACGTGGGCGCCGACGGATTGGGCGATTTGGCGAAGTAGTTGATGGTCTGCGCACCGTAGGGGTTGGGTGCGTAGAGCGCCCAGTTGTCGCCCCGGGTGATCTGCTCGCGGATGAAGGGGTCGAGGTAGTCGGTGGGCGTTTCGAAGTCGCCCCCGAAGACGGTCTCCGCATGGTCCTGCACCACCGGGAAATAGGTCTTGCCCTCGTAGCGCACGATCAGCGGCCGGTCGTTGGACAGCACCTCGGCGAAGAGGCTGGCCACCACCAGCGCACAGAAAATCACCAGGCTCCAGTAGCCGAGCCGGTTGCGCTTGAAGCGCAGCCAGGCGCGCCGGCCGGGACTCAGGGACGCCGTGGCCATCAGTCGAACTTCACGCGGGGGTCCACCCACACGTAGCAAAGGTCGGAGATCAGCTTGGTGACCAGTCCGATCAGGGTGAACAGGAACAGCGTGCCCATGACGACCGGGTAGTCGCGCCGGATCACGCTCTCGTAGCTCAGCAGGCCCAGGCCATCCAGCGAGAACAGGGTTTCAATGAGCAGCGCCCCCGTGAAGAAGGCGCCGATGAAGGCCGCCGGAAAACCGGTGACGATGGGGATGAGCGCATTGCGGAACACGTGTTTCCACAGCACCTGCCGCTCCGACAAGCCCTTGGCGCGCGCCGTCATCACATACTGCTTGCGGATCTCCTCCAGGAAGGCGTTCTTGGTCAGCATGGACGTGACCGCGAAGCTGCCCAGCACCATGGCCGTGACGGGCAGCGTGATGTGCCAGAGGTAGTCCACGATGCGCGCGCCCCAGCTCAGCTCCTCCCAGTTGGCGGAGGTCAGGCCACGCAGCGGGAACCACTGCAGCTGCCCGCCGAAGATCACCAGCAGCGCCACGCCCAGCACGAAGCCCGGAATGGCATAGCCCACGAGCACGAGCAAGGTGCTGACCAGATCGAAGCGCGTGCCCGCCCGCACGGCCTTGGCCACACCCAGCGGCACGGCCACGCCGTAGCTGATGAGAAAGGTCCACAAACCCAGGCTGATGGACACCGGCAGCTTCTCGGCGATGAGCTGGCTCACCGGCTTGTTCTGGAAGAAGCTGTTGCCCAGATCGAAGCGCGCGAAGCGGCCCAGCATTTCGACGAACCGCGTGTGCGCGGGCTTGTCGAATCCATAGAGCGCCTTGATCTGTTCCAGGCGCTGCGGGTCCACACCTTGAGCCCCCCGGTAGGTCATGCCGCTGCCCTCCGCGCCGCCGGGCCCGCCCGCCGCGCGCGCGTCGGCCAGGTACTGCTCCACCGGGCCACCGGGCACGAACTGGATCACCACAAACGTCAACAGCAGCACCCCGAACAACGTGGGCAGCATGAGCAGCAGGCGTTTGAGGATGTAAGAAAGCATAGGGGGTCAGCGGCAGGTCATTTTCTGGCCCACCAGGTGCTCATGGCCCAGGTCTCGGCCTGGGTGTAGGGCGGCATGCTGGCAGGCTTGTCCAGGCGCGTGGCGTTGTAGGCCATGCGGTGTTCGTTGACCGTCCATTGCGGGATCAGGTAGTGGCTGTGCGCGATCACGCGCTCCAGCGCGTGGCAGGCTGGCAGCAGCTCGGCCTTGGTCCGGGAACTGGTCATGCGCCTCAACAGGGCATCGACCGCCGGGCTCTTGACACCCGCGAAATTGCCCGAGCTCGGCGTGTCCGCCGCCTTGCTGCCGAAGATCTCGACGTACTCCTGCCCCGGGTTGTTGGTGCCCGGAAAGGCGATCGAAATCATCTCGTACTCGAAACGATCGACCCGTTGCTGGTAGAGGGCGTAGTCCACGGAGCGGAAGTTCAGGCGAATGCCCAATTTCTCCAGGTTGCGGATCCACGGGCCGACGGTGCGCACGCCGCCCTCGCGGCTGTCCAGGTACTCCAGCACCATGGGCTCACCCTTGGCATTGCGCAGCGCGCCGTCGCGCACCGTCCAGCCCGCCTCGCTCAGGAGGGCGCGGGCCTTGCGCAGGTTCGCCCGCAGCGAGGAGTCTCCATCGGTGCGCGGGGGCACGGTCATAGGGCCGAAGACCGCATCAGGCACCTTGCCGCGCCAGGGCTCCAGCAGCGCCAGCTCCTGCGCCGTGGGCAGGCCCGTGGTTTCGCAATCGGTGTTGCCGAACAAGCCATTCACACGGTGGTACGAGCTGTAGAACATCTGGCGGTTCATCCACTCGTAGTCAATGGCCAGGCCCAGCGCCTCGCGCACCCGCACGTCCGCCAGCTTGGGGTTGCGCGTGTTGAGCACGTAGCTCTGGAAACCCGAGGGCAGCCGATGGGCGAATTCGCCCTTGACCAGCTCACCGCTGTCGAAGCGCTTGCCGTTCACGCGGCGGGCCCAGTCACCCGCGGAAAACACCTGCATCAGGTCGTATTCGCCGGCCTTGAAGCCCTCCAGGCGGGCGGTGTTGTCCTTGTAGATCTTGACCGTGATGCGGTCGAAGTTGTCCGTGCCGCGCTTGACGTTGAGATCGCGGGCCCAGTAGTTCGGGTCGCGCACGTAGGTGATGTCGCGCCCGAACACCACGGGGCCGATCTTGTAGCGCCCGCTGCCAATCGGCACGTCCATGACCACTTGATCGAACGGCTTGGCCTTGCCGTCCACCATGCCCCACTTGCGGCTGAAAACGGGAATGGTGCCCACCGTCAGCGGCAGTTCGCGGTTCGGCCGCTTGAAGCGGAAGCGCACCGTGCGCTCGTCGATCACGTCCAGCCCTGCGACCTCTTCCAGCAGCGTCTTGTAGGCCGGCATGGTCTGCGGGCTCATCAGCGTGTCGTAGCTGTGGCGCACGTCCGCAGCCAGTACAGGATCGCCGTTGTGAAACCGCGCCTCGGCACGCAGCTTGAACGTGGCCGACAGGCCATCGTCGGCCACCGAGACATCGCTGGCCAGCAGCCCATAGGCCGACGCGGTCTCGTCCAGCGAGGGTGTGAGCAAGGTGTCGAACACCAGTGCGGCGAGGTAGGCCGGTGCCGAACCCCGGATGGTGAACGGGTTGTACTTGTCGAAGGTGGACACCCGCTGGTTGCTCACCAGCCGCAGCTCGCCACCCTGCGGCGCGTTCGGGTTCACGTAGTCGAAGTTCGTGAAACCCGCCGGGTACTTCAGGTCGCCCCACAGCGCATAGCCATGGGCCGCCCAGCTGGCCGGGCTCCACGCCACCAGGGCCACGGCCGCGCACAGCGTCGCGAGACGGCGGTGGAGGCAAGGGGCGGAACGACGCATGAGACAATTCTGAAGGATTTTTCTCTGGAGACTGAAAAATGGGTTTTCTCGCTGGCAAGAAACTGCTGATCACGGGCGTGCTGTCCAACCGATCCATCGCCTACGGCATTGCCAAGGCCTGCCACCAACAAGGCGCCGAGCTGGCGTTCAGCTACGTCGGTGACCGCTTCAAGGACCGCATCACCGAGTTCGCGGCCGACTTCGATTCCAAGCTCATCTTCGACTGCGACGTGAGCGACGACGCCCAGATCGACAAGATGTTCGCCGACCTGTCGCAGGCCTGGCCCAAGTTCGACGGCTTCGTGCACAGCATCGGCTTCGCCCCACGCGAGGCCATCACCGGCGACTTCCTCGAAGGCCTCTCGCGCGAAGCCTTCCGCATCGCGCACGACATCAGCGCCTACAGCTTCCCTGGCATGGCCAAGGCGGCCCTGCCCTACCTGAACGACAAGGCTTCGCTGCTCACGCTGAGCTACATGGGCGCGATCCGCGCGGTGCCGAACTACAACACCATGGGCCTGGCCAAGGCCAGCCTGGAGGCATCCGTGCGCTACCTCGCCGAGTCGCTCGGGCCCAAGGGCATGCGCGTCAACGGCATCAGCGCCGGCCCGATCAAGACGCTGGCGGCCAGCGGCATCAAGGACTTCGGCAAGCTGCTCAACCTCGTGGCTTCCGCCGCGCCGATCCGCCGCAACATCACCATCGAGGAAGTGGGCAACGTGGCCGCGTTCCTGCTGTCCGACCTCGCCTCGGGCGTGTCGGCCGAAATCACTTACGTGGACGGCGGCTACGCCCAGACCACGGGCGTGAGCCGCGACAGCCAGGCCATGCTCTGAAATGGAAACGCCCCGCGCCACTGACGTGGCCGGGGCGCCTCGCGGCACGGAGGCCCGGGGGCCTCAGGCCTTCACGCAGTCCGCGAAATAGCTCTTGCGGCCGTCGTCGCCCACCACTTCCACCAGACCGTGGATGTCGGTCTCGAAGCCCGGGCACTGCAGGTTGAACTCGCGCGCGAACTTCAGGTAGTCCACGATCTTCTTGTTAAACACCTCACCCGGGATCAGCAACGGAATGCCCGGCGGGTACGGCGTCACCAGACTGGTGGTGATGCGGCCTTCCAGCGCGTCGATCGGCACACGCTCGGTGGTGCGTTGCGCGATGTGCGCGAAGGCATCGGTGGGCTTCATCGCCGGCGTGAGGTCACTCAGGTACATCTCGGTGGTGAGGCGCGCGATGTCGTAGCGGGCGTACAGCTCGTGCACGTGCTGGCACAGGTCGCGCAGGCCCATCTGCTCGTAGCGCGGATGCTTCTGGCAGAACTCCGGCAGGATGCGCCACATCGGCTGGTTCTTGGCGTAGTCGTCCTTGAACTGCTGCAGCGCGGTCAGCAGCGTGTTCCAGCGGCCCTTGGTGATGCCGATGGTGAACATGATGAAGAAGCTGTACAGGCCCGTCTTCTCCACCACCACACCGTGCTCGGCCAGGAACTTGGTGACGATGGACGCCGGAATGCCGTTGGTTTCGAAACGGCCGTCCAGGTTCAGGCCCGGGGTGACGATGGTCGCCTTGATCGGGTCCAGCATGTTGAAGCCGGGCGCCATGTCGCCAAAGCCGTGCCAGTCCTTCTCGCTGAAGGACACGTCCTTCTGCTTGAGCACCCAGTCGCCGGTCTCGCCCATGCCTTCGTCGGCCAGGTCGTCCGGCCCCCAGACCTTAAACCACCAGTCGTCCTCACCGAACTCGGCTTCCACCTTGCGCATGGCGCGGCGGAAATCGAGCGCTTCGAAGATGCTCTCTTCCACCAGCGCACGGCCGCCGGGCGGCTCCATCATGGCCGCGGCCACGTCGCAGCTGGCGATGATGGCGTACTGCGGGCTGGTGCTGGTGTGCATCAGGTAGGCCTCGTTGAAGAGGTGGCGGTCCAGCTTCACATTCTGCGAATCCTGCACGAGCACGTGGCTGGCCTGGCTGATGCCGGCCAGCAGCTTGTGGATGGACTGCGTCGCGTACACCACCGACTCCATCGGCCGCGCGCGCTTCTTGCCCATGGCGTGGAAATTGCCGTAGAACGGGTGGAAGGCCGCGTGCGGCAGCCAGGCTTCGTCGAAATGCAGGTTGGCCACGTAGCCGTCCAGCATCTGCTTGATGGCCTCGGTGTTGTAGAGCACGCCATCGTAGGTGGACTGCGTCAGCGTGAGCACGCGCGGCTTCACGGTCTCGGCGTCCACGCCGGCCAGCAGCGGATTGGCGCGGATCTTGGCCTGGATGGCCTCGATCTCGAATTCGCTCTGCGGGATCGGGCCGATGATGCCGTAGTGGTTGCGCGTGGGCTTGAGGAAGACGGGGATTGCGCCCGTCATGATGATGCTGTGCAGGATGGACTTGTGGCAATTGCGATCCACCACCACCACGTCACCCGGCGCCACCGTGTGGTGCCACACCATCTTGTTGGAGGTGGACGTGCCGTTGGTGACGAAGAAGCAGTGGTCGGCGTTGAAGATGCGCGCGGCATTGCGCTCGCTCGCACCGATCGCGCCGTTGTGGTCCAGCAGCTGGCCCAGCTCTTCCACTGCGTTGCACACGTCGGCGCGCAGCATGTTCTCGCCGAAGAACTGGTGGAACATCTGGCCCACCGGGCTCTTGAGGAACGCCACGCCGCCCGAGTGCCCCGGGCAGTGCCACGAATAGGAGCCGTCTTCCGCGTAGTCCAGCAAGGCCTTGAAGAACGGCGGCTGGATGCCTTCGAGGTAGCTCTTGGCCTCGCGGATGATGTGGCGCGCCACGAACTCCGGCGTGTCCTCGAACATGTGGATGAAGCCATGCAGCTCGCGCAGCACGTCGTTGGGCAGGTGCCGGCTGGTCTTGGTCTCGCCGTAGATGTAGATCGGCACGTCGGCGTTCTTGCGGCGCACCTCGTCGATGAAGCTGCGCAGGTTCAGCACCACGGGGTCGATGTCGTCGCCGTGGCTGAACTCCTCGTCGTCGATCGACAGGATGAAGGCACTCGCCCGGCTCTGCTGCTGCGCGAACTGGCTCATGTCGCCATAGCTCGTCACGCCCACCACCTCGAAGCCTTCGACTTCGATGGCCTGTGCCAGCGCGCGGATGCCCAGGCCCGAAGTGTTCTCCGAGCGGAAGTCCTCATCGATGATGACGATGGGAAAGCGGAATTTCATGTGAGATTCTCCAGCCGTGTTCAGCCGGCTACGGGGGAAGGGCACCATCGGCGGGGACCCCAACGGTGGCAAAGCAGGCGCGAAGTGTACGGAAATCGCGTGTCTCCCTGCGGAACGCGCCGGCCTTTTGTCGCAGAATGTGGCGCAAGCCAGACATTCCTTCTGGCCAGACCCTTGGGCCGCGCCCGGGTTCCCTTGGCATTCTGAAGACAGGAGTATTCATGTCGGACTCAACCGTGTGGTGGCTGCTGGCCGGCGCCGCCGTCGCGCTGGAGCTTTTCACAGGCACCTTTTACCTGCTGATGCTCGCCGTGGGCCTGGCCGCGGGCGCGCTCGCGGCACACGCCGGCCTGGGCACCACCGCGCAGCTGATCGCGGCGGCGGTCGTCGGCTCGGCTGCTGTGGTGGGCTGGTACTTCATCAAGAAACGCGGTGCCGGCGACCCCTCGGTGCGCGCCATGCGCAGCGTCAACCTCGACATCGGCGAGGTGCTGCAGATCGACGAATGGCACGCCGACGGCACCGCGAGCGTGAAATACCGTGGCGCGCAATGGACCGTGATCCAGCGCCCGGGCAACCCGCCCACCCCAGGCGCCTACCGCGTGGCCGAGCTCGTGGGCAACCGCCTGCTGGTTGACAAGGTCTGAGCGCGAACACGCATGCGCTACCCTCGCCCCTCCTGAAACCTTTCTGAGAAGCCATTGCCATGGAAATTGCCATCCTCCTCTTCATCATCGCCGTCATCTTCATCACACGGTCCATCAAGGTCGTGCCGCAGCAGAACGCGTGGGTGGTGGAGCGCCTGGGCAAGTACCACTCTTCGCTCGCGCCGGGCCTGAACTTCCTGGTGCCCTTCGTCGACAAGGTGGCCTACAAGCACAGCCTGAAGGAAATTCCGCTGGACGTACCCAGCCAGGTCTGCATCACGCGCGACAACACCCAGCTGCAAGTGGACGGCATCCTGTACTTCCAGGTCACCGACCCCATGCGCGCGAGCTACGGCTCGTCCAACTACATCGTGGCCGTGACCCAGCTGGCACAGACCTCGCTGCGCTCGGTCATCGGCAAGCTGGAACTCGACAAGACCTTCGAAGAACGCGACGTGATCAACGCGCAGGTGGTCTCGGCCATCGACGAAGCCGCGCTGAACTGGGGCGTGAAGGTGCTGCGCTACGAAATCAAGGACCTCACGCCGCCCGAGGCCATCCTGCGCGCCATGCAGTCGCAGATCACCGCCGAGCGCGAGAAGCGCGCCCTGATCGCGGCGTCCGAAGGCCGCCGCCAGGAACAGATCAACATCGCCACCGGCGAGCGCGAAGCCTTCATTGCCCGCTCCGAAGGCGAAAAGCAGGCCGAGATCAACAACGCCCAAGGTGAAGCCGCCGCCATCCTCGCGGTGGCCGAAGCCAACGCCGAAGCCATTCGCAAGGTGGCCGAAGCCATCCGCCAGCCGGGCGGCCAGGAAGCCGTGCAGCTCAAGGTGGCCGAGAAAGCCGTGGAGGCCTACGGCAAGGTCGCCGCCGACGCCACCACCACGCTCATCGTGCCCAGCAACATGACCGAGGTGTCGGCGCTGATCACCTCGGCCATGAAGATGGTCGGCGTGGGCAAGACCAACGCCTGACGCAACGCCAGCCTCACCACGGAGCCGCCACCATGACCTTGTCGCGCAACGTGCTGGGCGGCCCGCTGGTGCCCTGCTCCTACGACCCGCTCACCGGCTTCTACCGCGACGGCTGCTGCGAGACCGACGCCGAAGACCACGGCACGCACGTGGTGTGCGCCCGTGTCACGGCGGCGTTTCTGGACTTCTCGCGAGAGCACGGCAACGACCTGAGCACCCCGCGCCCGCAATGGCGCTTCGCCGGCCTCAAGCCCGGCGACCGCTGGTGCCTCTGTGTGCAACGCTGGCTGGAGGCCCTGCGCGCGGGCGTCGCCCCGCCCGTGGTGCTGGACAGCACCCACGCGGCGGCGCTGGAGTACGTATCGCTGGAAGTGCTTCAGCAACACGCCTGGCACAAGACGGCGGACGGCAGCCCGGCGGGATGAACGAAATCGCCTGCTACAATCGCAGGCTTCGCGGAGAGGTGGATGAGTGGTTTAAGTCGCACGCCTGGAAAGCGTGTGTGGGCTAATCCCCACCGCGGGTTCGAATCCCGCCCTCTCCGCCATTATTGAGTCTCGGACCTTCTCATCAGGTCTCAGACGCCCCCTGAAAGCCCCGTCCTCCCTCTAGGAGTGCGGGGCTTTTTTTGTTGCTCGCTGTGCAAATTGACTTGTAGCAAGTCACACATTTTTGCGGGCTATCTTTGGGGGAATCGCGGTACTTGAAGTGGGTATCGGCTCTGAGGCTCCAGACGGGACTCTCCATGCCCTGACCGACACCGCACAAGCGCCTGCGGCCAACTTCGCCTTCTCTAGAACGGCCCTGTCTGCGACATTACTCGATCGACAATAAACTCGTGTCTGGCCGTCACCACGTGAAGCGGTGCCTTGTATCTCTCCGAAAGTCGAGCGCGAGCTTTTTGAAGCTTAGAACTGAACTTGGGGGTGCGATGAGGCCGCGAGCAAACAATCAGCGCTGCGTTCTTGTCCGCCAACAACTTCTCACGAGCCATATATTCAAACGCTGCCTCAATTTGCTCAAGCGCGTGCTCGACATCAGTCCCTTTCAACTCGACCAAAATATTGTCGGTTGCTTGGCGGATCACTAGCCAATCGCAGGCTACAGCATTCTTCACTAAACATCCGTCAAACTTGACCCTAAAAAAATCCACACGTTCCGGATTAAGAAACACTGCAGACTTCCCTCTTTCTTGGACCAAAACCTTTGAAGCCTTTGTCTTTGTGTAGCACTCAATCAAGGGATTCCTCCAATTCCAGCAACCGTCCAAATTCCGTGCTCATTTCGCTGGAGACCTCATCGAGATAATCTGCGGAGATCAAACCGTCGGACTCAAGAATAGACTCTGTTTTTCCATCCCGCAAAGCATACGCTGAAACATTTCGTGCTGTGAGCCAGGCCCGACGACTAACGATTGAATCGAGTGCTTTTTTCTTGTCCTCTGACAGTCGCCGTGATAGCGCGCCTGCTTGCAACAAGTTATTGATCTTTGTCAGCACATAGGGGCTATGGGTTGTCAATACCAAATTTGCATTTGTATTAGCACTAACGGACGATACAAGAGTTTCAATAAGCTGACTTTGCGCCTTAGGGAATAGATGGGCTTCTGGCTCTTCGATGTAACATATTCTCTCTTCTCGAATCCTCATCAACCAAGGCAAGATAGTTGCCAAGGGGAGCAGTTCCTGCTGGCCGGAGGACATCGCACTAAGTGGGACCTTTCGATCATCTTGCGTGATCAGATATTCTCTCTCCCCATCTCGCTCGACCCTTCCGCCCAAAAGCTCATCAAACTGTCGTTCTAGGGTTTTCCTAAGCGACGACTCCGCTGTTTTTTCACCGTAGTAGTGAGCGAAACCTTGTTCCCGATAAGCCGTATACAACCTACCAAATTGAAGAATTAATGGATCCAGCACGCGACCTTGTTCAAACGCAGCGATCGCCTTTCCGATACTCGTAAAGAATGAACGTCCCGCCGGCACAAATGCTTGGTGCATCACCCTTTCTTTGCCCATTAAAACCGCTAGCGATTTTCTGGATTGATCAAATACACGATAGTCAAGCCCAAATGCAATTTCATCTCGCGAGTCTTTTGAAGACTTCTCCACGCTCTGCAGAAGGTTTTCGTATTGAAGCTTAAACGCTTCTGAGAACTTTAGGCGAAAATCATCGGATACTTTTCCGCCATAGGTTTTGCGCGTCAACGTAATATTGTAGTCACCTGCATTCAGCTCGATTCTGAAACGTTTCGATCCCCAAGCTTCAATCGGAAACCATTCAATAAATTTCGCCTTCAGTCCCAATGTAAACTTATCAAAGCTATGACGTCGCTGGATGCAGTTGTCTTGATGGTGAGCACAGTCAAAGAGGAAGTAGCAAAGTTTGCTGAGCACACTTTTGCCACTCGCTTGGGGACCAATGATCACAGTGAGCCGCTTGAGCTCAACTTGAGCGTTGAGCACGCAAGAAAAGTTTTCGACAGAAAGAGTTCGCATTTGCCGAGTGTACGTTCTGATGGCCTAGATTTTGTGAGCTTCGAGCGCATGAAGCTTGCATGCATCGCCATCTCTCCATCCCACCACCTTTTTCTTGGACCGCTACACGCTCACCCTCACGATGAACCAAGGGTTATCCCTCGAGAAAAAGTTAACCCAATCAATTGAAATAGGTTTACTATTTTCCGCATGGATACAAAGAAACCGCTTGGTGGAGCAAGACCCGGGAGCGGGCGAAAACCGCTGGCTGAAGGAGTGGCTACCGTCCCCGTCATGATCAAGATGACCGAGCCCCAACGCGCCAAGCTCAAGCGCCTGGGTGGTGCCCCTTGGGTGCGCGAGAGGATCGACAAGGCGAAGGAACCGAAGGAGTAGCGCCGCGTCTCGGGGCGTGACTTCCTGCATTGCAGGGAGTTGATCCGAGACACAAAAGCGAACGGCCACAGGGGGGCAACCCTGCAGCCGTTCTAACCACAACGTGCAACAACCTTGGAAGGACCGCACATCATGGCTAAGACCGATTCTAAGACCGCGAGCAATGTCGTCGACATTGCCCAAGCCCGCGCAGCGCGCATCCATCTCGCTCGCCCCGCGCGCTGCATCCGCCGCGCCCCCACTCGCCAAGCCGCCCCTGCGGCGCTGTGAGGGGGTGCGACATGTCAAGCAGCCAACTACTCCCCTCCTCCATCCAGAAGATCGAGGAGAAAGAATTCGACGGGTACATCGGCAAGGCCGAGGATCTGATGGCGGCGGGTCTGGTGAGGCCCGAGCAGTTCCCGCCTGAGGGCAAACGGAGCGTGTCCTACCTCGGCGGCGTGGTGATGCCTCGCCGCTGTCGGATGGATGAGACCTACCTTCGCGTGTGCCGGCGCGACGATGCCGACATGCCATGGTTGGTGTGTGTTGGCCTGCCGCGTGGCGAACTCCTTCAGCGCCGGGCCAAGGCCCGCGAGAAGCGCCGCAGGGAGCGGGCGCAGAGCGTCGCCAGATGCAAGGCCGAACTCGCCCAGCGCGAACTTGCGCGGATGCCCGGCTCCGAGCGGCAGTTCGTGTGTGAAGTCGCCGCCACCATCCGCGAGTTGGCGGACCTTGTTTTCCTCAGGCGGCTGGATCAGGCAAAGGGCGGGCACGGCTACAGGTTCAGCACCGAGACGAAGGAATCCGCCCTGACGGCGGTGGACGCGATCGTCGAAGCGCTGGTGCAGGGCGAGGTGATCTTTGACGCCGAGCGGCATGCGCAGATCGTGGAGGCGCACCGGGCGGTCATCCGCGCGGCCGATCCGGCCTTCTATGCCCAGCTCGACAAGCTGACGACGCCCGATGCCTCCATCCTCGCGGGGGAAGCGCCATGAGCCGCCGCTGCAAACCGGGGCAGCGCGCCAGAGTGATTGGCGAAAGCCGGAACAAGGGCGCCATTGTTTTGGTCGTCGGCCCGCATTTTCCGAGCGAGGAGTGGGGTGGCTCAGGGCGGTGGGTCGCAGGTCTCTTCCCATGGAAGACCATCTCGCTGGGCGGCCCTCTTCACATTCGAGACGCGGACACCCTGGAGCCCCTGCCGCCATCGATGTACTGCGTTTTCGAGGACGAAGACCTGGAGCCGCTGAAGGACGACGACGACGGCCTGACCTGCTCCACCGGGAAGGACAGGCCGAAACGAGACCCGGCGTGCGGCGTGCTGGAGGAGGACCCCGTCTAGGGGCCGGTCAGGCCTGCGAGGCCGCCACGGGCAGGCGTGGCTTGCCGCCGCGCCGCTGTTGCCAGATCGAGGCGGCAAACACCACCAGCCCGCCCACGGCGAGCAACGCGCCCACCCAGCCTGTCGATGTCCAGCCCAGGCCGCTCGCAATCGCCAGACCGCCCAGCCAGGCACCCAGGGCGTTGGCGAGGTTGAAGGCGGAGTGGTTGAGCGCGGCGGCCAATGCCTGCGCTTCACCGGCCACATCCATCAGGCGGATCTGCAGCGCCGGTGCCAGCGCCACCACGGTGCCCACCAGCAGCACGTTGAGCGACACGGCGGCGGCGTATGGCGCGGTCACGAGCATGAGCAACAGCACCAGCGCCGACCACACCAGGGTGCCGCCGATGGTGGGCAGCAGGGCCTTGTCGGCCAGTCGCGCGCCCACGAGGTTGCCGGCGATCATGCCGACGCCGAACAGCGCGAGCACCAGAGGGATGGCACCGAGCGAGAGGCCAGTCACCTCGATCAGCGTCGGCTTGATGTAGCTGAACACAGCGAACATGCCGCCGAAGCCGATGGCGCCGATGCCGAGTGTGAGCCAGACCTGGGGGTTGGTGAGCGCCGCGAGTTCCCGCAAGGGGCTCGCCCCTTCGGGCGCCGGCAGGTTCGGCAGCGCACGGTGGATCATCACGCTGGCCAGCAAGGCGATCACGCCCACCAGCACAAAGGCGCTGCGCCAGCCCCAGTGCTGCCCCAGCCAGGCCGCCACGGGCACCCCGATGAGCGTGGCGCCCGTGAGGCCCAGCATCATCAGGCCCACGGCCTGGGCCCGGCGGCCCGGTGGCACCAGCGAGGCGGCCACGAGGGATGCCACGCCGAAATAGGTGCCGTGCGGCATGCCGGCCATGAAGCGCAGCAGGTTCAGGCTCCAATAACCGGGGGCCGCCGCGCTGGCCAGGTTGCCGAGGGCGAACAGCACCATCAGCACGACGAGCAGCATGCGCCGGGGCCAATGGGCGGTGAGCACGGCCAGCAAAGGCGCCCCGACAACCACACCCAGCGCGTAGGCGCTGATCACATGGCCGGCCTGCGGGATGCTGACCTGCAGCGTGGTGGCCACTTCGGGCAGCAGGCCCATGATGACGAACTCGCCGGTGCCAATGGCAAAACCGCCGAGCCCGAGGGCCCAAACGGTGGCACGGAAAGCAGGATGGGTGGCGGGGTCGCCCGTGGGGGCCTGGGAGGATGTGGCGGACATTCCCTCGATCTTGCTGCAACGCAGCATTCCACGCAGGCTGGGGGTTTTACCCCTTCGGGATCAGGCCACCACGTCACGCATCCGGTCGAGGTCGGACCGGTACTGCGCGGCCAGGCTGACTTTTTGCCTGTCGCTCAGGATCTTGCCGGAGAGCTGGAAGAACTTGCGCTCTTCTTCCCGCAGGTGGTGGTGCACTTCGTGGGACAGCTTCTTCGCCAGCTCCGGCCAGGCCTTGGGCTTGTTTCGCGCCTCTTCCAGGGCTTCGACACATTCATCGATCTCATGGTGCTCGTGCAAAGCGTGGCGCGACGAATCCAGCCCCATGTCGTCAAACAGGATCTGGGCGTACAGATAGCGCTCTTCGGCGGCCGCGTGGGCGGCCAGTTCGATGCGCAGCGCCTTGAAAATCTCTTGGGCGCGGGGATCCTCGGGCTTGGTGCGCACCAGCCGCCGGCACAGCGTGCGCTGCGTCTCGTGGCTTTCGCGGAGGGCTTCGTAGATGTTGTCCATGGGGATCTCCTGCATAAAAAACCCGGCCGAGGCCGGGCATTCCTCGTCTCAGCCGATCAACCACGTTGCGGGTTGTTGCTGCCTTGCTGCTTGCGCGACGGATCGTTGTTGTCCGCCTGGTTGCCGCCTTGCTGCGGCGACTTGCGGTTGTCATCGCGGCCGGGTTGTGCCTGTTGCTGCTGGCCCGGCTTGTTCTGGCTGCCGGGTTGCTGCTGATTGGGGTTCGGCTGCTGTTGCTGCTGATTGGGGTTGTTCTGGCTGCCAGGCTGTTGCTGGTTCGGGTTCTGCTGTTGCTGCTGGTTGGACTTGCCTTGGTTGCTCATGCGAAATCTCCAGAAAAGAAACGGGTTGCGGGCAGGATCGCCACGCACAACCAGTCTAAAAATCCCCGTGCGGCCCGGGTGTCGGCTGAGGCCCCCCTTCCCTGTAGGACTGCACCCACGCCGGGCGCAGACGAAAAAAAGCCACCGCATGCGGTGGCTTTTTTGTCACAGGAGGCCTCCGAAGAGGCCGTCCCGTCCGGGGCACTGGCCGATCAGCGGATCACGGCCAGGGTGGTGCGGTTGCCGCCCTTGTAGGTCATGAGCGTCAGGGCACCGTTCTTGATGTCGCCCTTTTCGTCGAAGGCGATGTTGCCGGTCACGCCCTTGTAGTTGGTGGCCTTGAGCGCGGGCAGGTAGACCTTGGGGTCGGCCGAGCCGGCGGTGACCATGGCGTTGACCAGCACCTTCGTGGCGTCGTACACGTACGGGGCATAGACCTGCACGTCGGCGTTGAACTTGGCCTTGAAGTCAGCACGGAATTTCTCCATGCCTTCCTTCTGTTCGCCTTCCACACCACCGGCTTCGGCGCAGAACACCTGGTCGTCGGCCAGGCCATCGGCGGCCAGCTTCGGCAGCTCGGTCGAGCAGATGCCGTCGCCACCCATGAACTTGGCGTTGATGCCGAGCTGCTTCATCTGCTTGAGCATCGGGCCGGCCACGGCGTCCATGCCGCCGAAGAACACCACGTCGGGCTTCTTGGCCTTCAGGGTGGTCAGGATGGCGTTGAAGTCGGTCGCCTTGTCGTTGGTGAACTCACGGCCCACCACCTTGCCGCCCGCAGCAGCCACGCCCTTTTCGAACTCGTCGGCCACACCTTGGCCATACGCGGTGCGGTCGTCGATCACGGCCACGCTCTTGGCCTTGAGCGTTTCCACGGCGTACTTGCCCAGCGTGCCACCCAGGTGCACGTCGTCAGCCACCACGCGGAACGCGCCGGCGTAACCCTGGCGGGTGTACTTGGGGTTGGTGGCGGAGGGGGAGATCTGGGGAATGCCGGCGTCGTTGTAGATCTGCGAGGCCGGGATGGTCGTGCCGGAGTTCAGGTGGCCGATCACGCCAGCGACCTTGGCATCCACCAGCTTGGTGGCAGCGGCGGTGCCTTGCTTCGGATCCGCTGCGTCGTCTTCCGCCAGCAGTTCGAACTTGACCGGGTTGCCACCGATGGTCAGGCCAGCTGCGTTGAGCTCCTCGATCGCCATGCGGGCGCCGTTCTCGTTGTCCTTGCCGAGGTGGGCGATGGCGCCGCTGGTGGGACCAACGTGACCGATCTTGATGACCTGAGCGGCGGCAGCGGGGGCTGCGGCAGGAGCGGCTGCGGGTGCGGCCTCTTCTTTTTTGCCGCAAGCGGCAAGTGCGACAGCCGCCGCGATGACGGCCAGTTTGGTGTTCAGTTGCATGGTTTTCCTCGGAAAAGGATGGAAGTTGGAATGCGGAGGGAACTTTTTTTCTCCACGCCCATAAAGATACTCCAAAAAACCAGCGGATTTCGCATCGCGCAGCGCCTGTGGGAAGGAACGAGGGTTTTCCCAAAGTCGCATCACGCCATTGAATGGCCCATAAGGCTGGCGCATGCTGCCCGGCGCAGGTGCGCGAGCGTCAGGTCAGTCCTGGGGCGCCAGCTGGAGATCGTGCCGCTGGGGCTCGATGCCCTTCGCCTTGTAAAGCTTCCAGCGGTCGCGCGCGTGTCCGCGGTCTTCCTGGTCCCCGGTCACCACCTCGATGACACGCGCAAAGCCTTCGTAACCGGCCGGCATGTCCAGGCGCAGGTTCACCAGCACCGTGGCCCCGTTGGCGGCCGAGACCTCGCTGGCGAGGTGGATGGGCGAGCGGGACTTCACATGCGCGGGGTCCGTCGGCCCGCTGTGGGGGATGAACTCGCCGTTGGCCATGGTCCAGAGCGCGGCATCCAGCGCCGTCCGCTCCCGCTCTTCCACGAGCACCATCACCCGCGCGCCGCGCAGGTAGGCCTTGCGCAGCAGGCGACAGGCGTAACCCAGCTTGTCGGGTGCATTGAAATGGAAGGCCACCTCGGTCATGCTGCGCGCCGTGTTCAGGCCTTGCGGGTTCTGGTGGCCTTCTTCGGAGCCACCGCCGCGGCCTGGTCGATCAGGTACTGCAACAGCAGCGGCACCGGCCGCCCCGTGGAGCCCTTGGCCGCCCCGCTCTTCCACGCGGTGCCGGCAATGTCCAGGTGGGCCCAGGGCAGCTCGGCGGTGAACTTCTGCAGGAACTTGGCGGCGGTTATGGCGCCACCCGCGCGCCCGGCCACGTTGCCCATGTCGGCGAAGTTCGATTTGAGGCCTTCGGCGTACTCATCGTCCAGCGGCAGGCGCCAGCACAGATCCTGCGCGGTGTCGCCGGCCTTCTGCAGGGCCTGGGCCAGGTCGTCGCGGGTCGAGAACAGCCCCGAGCGCACGCCCCCGAGGGCGATCACGCAAGCACCGGTGAGGGTGGCGATGTCGATCACGCTGTGGGGCTTGAAACGCGCGGCGTAGGTGAGTGCATCGCACAGGATCAGGCGGCCTTCCGCATCGGTGTTGAGGATCTCGATGGTCTGCCCGCTCATGCTGGTGACCACGTCGCCCGGCTTCACGGCCATGCCATCGGGCATGTTCTCGCAGCTGGGGATGAGGCCCACCACGTTGATGGCGGGCTTGAGCTCGGCCAGGGCGGCGAAGGTGCCGAGCACGCTGGCCGCGCCGCCCATGTCGAACTTCATTTCGTCCATCTCCGCTGCCGGCTTGATGGAGATGCCGCCGGTGTCGAAGGTGATGCCCTTGCCCACCAGCACCACGGGGGCGCTGGTCTTGGCCGCACCGTTGTAGTGCAGGACGATGAAGCGCAGCGGTTCGGCCGAGCCCTTGGCCACGGCGAGAAAGGAGCCCATGCCCAAGGCTTCGACCTGTTTCGGGCCGAGCACATCCACCTTGAGGCCGGGCTTGCGGCCCAGCCTGCGGGCCGCCTCGGCCAACATGCTGGGCGTGGCGTGGTTGGCCGGGCGGTTGGCCCATTCCTTGGCGAACTCCACCCCGGTCACCAGCGCACGGCCGGTCTCGAAACCGCTGCGCACGGCCGCCGCGTTCTCCACACCCACGACCACCTGTTGCACCGTGCGGGCTTTGGCCGAGGGCTTGGTGGTGGTGTAGGTGTAGGTCGCGTCCGCACAGGTCTGCACGGCGGCGCGCACGGCGTCGTCGTTCGCATCGAACAGGCTGAGCACCAGCCCCAGCTTCTTGATGCCGGGCTGCTTGAGCGAGCCCATGCCCGCGCCCACGGCCTTGCGCACCGAAGCGGCCGAGCCGTCGCCCACCCGCACCAGCACCACCCGCGGGGCCTTGATGCCCACAGGGCGGTAACAGGCCAGTTGCTTGGCCACACCCGCGTCCAGGTCGCCCAGTTTCGTGGCGCTGGCCACGAGCTCCTGCAGGGCGCCGCTGGCAGCCTTGCCGGGGGCGACGGTGTCGGGCACCAGCACCAGCAGCGCGTCGGCGTTCAGTTGGGCGGCCTGGGTAGGCGAAAGGGATTTGAGTTCGAAGTCCATAATCGTGTTTTCCTGTTCTCGATCGATGTTATTCCATTCTTCCATCCGCAAAGAGCTGGCACGCAGCTTCGGGGCCACGCTGGTGGTGCTGTTCACCATCGTGTTGACGATGCTGCTGATCCGCACGCTGGGACTGGCCTCGAAAGGCAGCGTCGACCCGCAGGAGATCGCACTGGTGCTGGGCTACACCGTCATCGGCCGCATGCCCACGATCCTCACGCTGGCGCTCTTCATTGCCATCGTCTTCACGCTCTCGCGCATGTACCGCGACAGCGAAATGATCATCTGGTTCTCCAGCGGCCGCTCGCTCGGGGGCTTTCTGCGGCCGGTGATGCGCTTCTCGTGGCCGATCCTGATGGTCATCACGCTGATGGTGTTCTTCGTCTGGCCCTGGGCCAATGCGCAGACCGACCAGTTGCGCGACCGCTTCGAGCGCCGGGGTGACCTGGAGCGCGTGGCGCCCGGGCAGTTTCAGGAGTCGTCGAGCGGGCGGCGCGTGTTCTTCATCGACAAGGACACGGCGGACGGCACCGAGGGCCGCAACATCTTCATCTCCAGCACCGAAAACGACGGCCGCGAGACCGTGACCTCGGCGCGTTCGGGCCGCATCGAGTGGATCAACGAGCAGCAGATCCTGATGCTCAACAACGGCCAGCGCCTGGAGACGCCGGCGGACCAGAGCAGCCTGAAGGTGAGCGAATTCGAGGAGTACGGCACCCAGATCGGCTCCTCCGCCATCAGCCAGCGCGGCGAAGCCCTGAAGGCCCGCAACAGCTGGGACCTGATCCGCGACCCCAACCGCGCCAACCTCGGCGAACTGGGCTGGCGCATCGGCATGGCCTTGACCGCCATGAACTTCGTGCTGATCGCCGTGGCCACCACCACCGGCAACCCGCGCGCCGGTCGCGGCGGCAACCTGTTCTTCACCCTGTTCGCCTTCGTGTTCTATTACAACTTGCTCAACCTGGGCCAGAGCTGGGTGGCCAGCGGCCTCTTCAGCCTGGGCGGCTACATGGTCGGCCTGCATGGCGGCGTGTTCGTGCTGACCGTGCTGTGGTTCTTCAAGCGCCACTACAACCTGAGCCTGCGCGGCTGGCTCAGCGCCCGGCGCACGGCGCGCAGCGCCGCCGTGGGAGCGGGCGCATGAAAACCATCCGCCGTCTCATCTATGGCGAAGTGTTCGCGGCAGTGACCTTCGTGTTGCTGGCCTTCCTCTCGCTGTTCTTCTTCTTCGACTTTGTCGACGAGTTGCCCGCGCTGGGCAAGCCCTCGGCGCTCGACCCTTCATTGGTCTACGAAGTGCCGCATGCCCTGCTCTACGTGGGGCTGCTCATGCCGAGCCGGATCTACGAGCTGTTGCCCATCGCCGTGCTGATCGGCTCCGTCTTCGTGCTCGCGCGCCTGGCGCAGGGCTCGGAATACACCATCCTGCGCACCAGCGGCCTGGGCCCCTGGCGGGCGCTGCGCATGCTGCTGGGGCTGGGCGCGGTGTTCGTGGTGCTCACCTTCGCCATCGGCGACTACCTGGCGCCGCTGTCGGACAAGACGGCCCAGCTGCTCAAGGCGCGCTACCAAGGCAACATCAGCCTGGGCCAGACCGGCGCCTGGCTCAAGGAAAAGCAGCCCTACAGCAACTTCTCGGTCAATGTGGGCTCCATGTCGCCGCAGGGCGAGCTGGGCAATGTGCGCATCTTCGAGTTCAACAACCAGGGTTTCCTGGTCTCCACGCTGCACGCCCAGACCGGGCAGATCGAGGTGGACGACTCCTGGACCCTGCGGCAGGTGCAGCGCCGCGAGTTCGATACCGCTGGACAGGCCTCCGGCCGCATCCAGCGCGAATCGCTCGAGACCCTGCGCTGGCCCAGCGGCATCAACGCCGAGATGGTGTCCGTGGCGCTGCTCAAGCCCGAGCGCATGCGCACGGCCGACCTGTTCGGCTACATCCGCCATCTGGAGGCCAATGGTCAGACGGCACAGCGCTACGAGATCGAGTTCTGGCGCAAGGTGTTCTACCCCTTGAGCTGCCTGGTGATGGTGGTGCTCGCGCTGCCCTTCGCCTACCTGCACTTCCGCTCGGGCAGCATCACCGGCTACGTCTTCGGCGGCGTGATGATCGGCATCAGCTTCTTCCTGCTGAACAACGTGTTCGGCTACATCGGCAACCTCAACCAGTGGCAGCCCTGGCTGGCCGCGGCCTCACCGGCCTTGATCTACTCCGTGTTCTCGCTCGGCGCCTTCGGGTGGCTGGTGCTTCGGAGGTAGCGGCCATGCTCGGTGTGATCGTTTTCGCCCATGGGTCGCGCGACCCCCTGTGGCGCCAGCCGGTCGAGTCGGTGGCGCAGCAGATCGCGCGCCGCGACGCCTCGGCCGTGGTGTCCTGCGCCTACCTCGAACTCAGCGACCCCGACATCGCCACGGCGGCGCGCCAGCTGGTGGCCCAGGGTGTGACGCGGGTGCGGGTGCTGCCCCTCTTCTTCGGCATGGGCAAGCACGCCCGTGAAGACCTGCCGGTGCTGATGGCCCAGCTGGCCGCCGCACACCCCACCGTGTCCTTCGAACAATTGCCCGCCGCTGGCGAAGACCCCCGTCTGACCGCCCTGCTCGCCCAAATCGCGCTGGAGACCGCCGCATGAACCTGCACCAGTTCCGTTTCGTGCAGGAGGCGGTGCGCCGCAACCTGAACCTCACCGAGGCCGCCAAGGCCTTGCACACCTCGCAGCCCGGCGTCTCCAAGGCCATCATCGAGCTGGAGGACGAGCTCGGCATCGAGATCTTCGCGCGCCACGGCAAGCGCATCAAACGCGTGACCGAGCCGGGCCAGCAGGTGCTCAAGAGCATCGACATCATCCTGCGCGAGGTCAACAACCTCAAGCGCATCGGCGAACAGTATTCGGCCCAGGACAGCGGCACGCTCTCCATCGCCACCACCCACACGCAGGCGCGCTACGTGCTGCCGGGGCCGGTGGCCGCGCTGCGCCAGGCCTACCCCAAGGTAGGCATCAGCCTGCACCAGGGCTCGCCCGACCAGGTGGCCAAGATGCTGATGGAGGAAGTGGCCGAGATCGGCATGGCCACCGAATCGCTGGTGAACTACCCCGAGCTGGTCACGCTGCCCTGCTACGAGTGGCAGCACGTGCTGGTGCTGCCGTTCGACCACCCCTTGCTGGAGCGCGAGCGCATCACGCTCGACGACCTGGCCCAGGTGCCGCTGGTGACCTACCACCCCAGCTTCACCGGTCGCACCCGGATCGACCAGGCCTTCGCCCTGCGCCACCTGCAACCCAACATCGTGCTCGAGGCGATCGACTCGGACGTGATCAAGACCTACGTGAAGCTGGGCATGGGCGTGGGCATCGTGGCCGAGATGGCCATGCAGGGCGAGAACCAGACCCCCGATCTGGTGGCCCGCCCCGCCGCGCAACTGTTCGGCCACAACCTCGCGCGCGTGGCCTTCAAGCGCGGCACCTACCTGCGCCACTTTGTGCTGCGCTTCGCCGAACTGCTCAGCGACCGCCTCTCGCGCGACCTCATCCTGCGCGCCATGAGCGGCACCCCGGACGACTACGAGCTGTAACCCCCATGAGTTCCCTACCGCCCCGCACCCCCGCCCTCGCCTCCCGCCTGCCCAAGGTCGGCACCACCATCTTCACCGTCATGTCCTCGCTCGCCGCCGAGCACGGCGCGGTGAACCTGGGCCAGGGCTTCCCCGATTTCGACTGCGACCCAGCCCTGGTGGAAGCGGTCACGCGGGCCATGCAGGCCGGCCACAACCAGTATCCGCCCATGCCCGGCGCGCTCGCGCTGCGCCAGGCCATGGCCGCCAAGATGCAGGCCCTCTACGGCCTGGCCTGCGACCCGGCCACCGAGATCACCGTGACGGCGGGCGCCACGCAGGCCATCCTGACCGCCATCCTCGCCGTGGTGCAGCCCGGCGACGAGGTGATCGTGCTCGAACCCTGCTACGACAGCTACGTGCCCAACATCGAGCTGGCCGGCGGCGTCGCGGTGCGCGTGCCGCTCACGCCCGGCACATTCCGGCCCGACTTCGACCGCATCGCCGCCGCCATCACGCCGCGCACGCGCGCCCTGATCATCAACAGCCCGCACAACCCCAGCGGCATGGTCTGGAGCGAGGCCGACATGCTGCGCCTGCAGGCGCTGCTCGCGCCCACCGACGTGCTGCTGATCAGTGACGAGGTGTACGAGCACATGGTGTTCGATGGCCAGGCGCACCAGAGCGCGGCGCGCTTCCCCGGCCTGGCCGCGCGCGCCTTCATCGTCAGCAGCTTCGGCAAGACCTACCACGTGACCGGCTGGAAGGTCGGTACGGTGGTGGCCCCGGCCGCGCTCACGGCCGAGTTCCGCAAAGTGCACCAGTTCAACGTGTTCACCGTGAACACCCCGGTGCAGCACGCGCTGGCCACCTACATGGGCAATCCGGCGCCCTACCTGGAGCTGGCGGCGTTCTACCAGCGCAAGCGCGACCTGTTCCGCGAGGGCCTGGCGGCCACGCGCTTTCGCCTGTTGCCTGGTGAAGGCACCTACTTCCAGTGCGTGGACATTTCGGCCCTGGCCGTGCCCGAGCGCGACCTGCCCGAGGGTGACTTCTGCCAGTGGCTCACGAAGGAAATCGGCGTGGCCGCCATCCCGCTCTCGGCCTTCTATGGCGACGGTTTCGACCAGCGCGTGGTGCGCTTCTGCTTCGCGAAGAAGGACGACACCCTGCGTGAAGCCCTCACGCGGCTCGCCAGACTCTGACCCGTCGAGATTCGATCCGGCGCCGGGCCGCCCCAAGCCGGATCAGCCCCCTCGGGGGGCAGCGACCCGCGCAGCGGCGGAGCGTGGGGGCAACCCCTCAGCACCGCACGGGGTTGCGGCAGTAGCGCTCCAGTTCGACCACCGTGGCCTGCCGGGCCACGGCCTGCTTCGCGTTCGGCCCCACCTCCAGGCTGAGCTTCATCTCGTACTTCTTGAAAAAGTCGTCGAACAGTTCGCCACCCAGCGTGCCGGTGGCGGTGAGCGTGTCGCTCTTCGCATCGTGCTCGATCAGCACCGCGCACAGGGGTTGCTCGGCCGGGCCGTTGAGCACCTGGGCACCACGCGCCGGGTCGTACTGGCTGTGGTCCGCGCAGCAGTGGATCAGGTCGTTGCCCTTGCTCGGCGTCTGCGGATTCGTGGCCGCGCCTTTGCGGAAGCTGATGAAGCTCAGGTCCTTGGTCGGGTACACCAGCTTGTGCGCGCAGATGGCCGAGAACGCGACCAGACTCCTGCGCGGGCCGATGCCCCCCGGCCACTGGTAGCTCTGCTTGTCGCGGGTCTGCAGCTGGGTCGCCGCCGCCGGTTTGCCCAGGTCGAGCAGGAACACGGGTGTCGCTTCGAAGGGGTAGTGGAAAACGTAGTTGGTCTGCGGTTTCAGGTTCGACGCCTTGAGCGGTTTGCCCACATCGTCGAGCAATTGAACCCGGCCATACGAACGCGGTTTGGCATCCGCGGCCCAGGCGGTCTGCGTCAACGCCGCCGCCAGCGAGCCACCGCCGAGCGCGCACACTTCCACGAATTCACGTCGATCCATCGCCCATCTCCGATGAAAGGCCGTTGCGCCGGCCACCTTGGGGCAGTGAAACGCATGCGTCCGCCGGTGTCAACCCGTGTTTTTTCTCACATGCCGGCGTCAAGAAGTGCATCCGGCACGCCGATATGGACGTAACTTGGGACACCGAGCGGCCTGTCGGACAGGCTTTTTTTTTGTGCATCGCTAAAGGACCTTTCCCCGTGACCCCCCTCATCCCTTTCCATCGCCTCAAGAACCTGAGCCGCCGTGCGGTGCTTTGGCAGGCCTGCGCCGCTGTCGCCTGGGGCTTGAGCACCCCGGCCCACGCCACGCCCAGCGCCACCGTGGTCGAAGCCGTTCAACTGCCCGCCTGGGTGGAGCGCAACGGCCAGCGCCGCCCGGCCGAGCCCGGGGCACAACTGCGCGCCAACGACAAGGCCATCACCGCCAACGGCTCGCGCATGCTGCTGCGCATGGACGACCGCAGCACCATCAAGCTGGGGGAGCAGACCGAGTTCCTGATCCAGTCGCTGGACACCAGCCGCAGCAGCGCCGCCGCGCCCAGCGAGCAGAAGAGCGCCTTCAAACTCGTGAGCGGCGTGTTCCGCTACGCCACCGACTACACCAGCAAGGCCTTGGGCAACAAGCGCGAACTCAACGTCGAGCTGGCCACGGCCACGGTGGGCGTGCGCGGCACCGACTTCTGGACCATGACCGATGCGGCCCACGACGCCGTGTGCGTGTTCGAGGGCAAGGTCGAGGTGGTGCGCGAGGCCAAGCCGGGCATCGAGCTCGACAAACCCGGGGCGTTCTGGGTGGTGTTCACGGGCCAGCCGGAAAAACCGGCCGACCAGGCCACACCGGCCCAGTTGGCCAAATTCATCGGCCAGGCCGAAATGCAGCCCGGCAGCGGTGTGCTGCTGCAAGGCGGGCGCTGGCGCACCGTGGCGGCGACCTTCAGCAGCGCGGCCGATGCCGCCGCGCTGCGCACCCGGCTGCAGACCGCAGGCTACCCGGCGCAAACCCTGGCCAGGGATGGGCGCCACGAGGTGCGCATCAACCAGTTCGCCACGCGCGAGGACGCCGAAGCCGTCTTGCAGCGGCTGCGCGCTGACGCCGCCCTGGGCGTGAGCGAAGGCCGCGTGGCGCTCACCGCGAACTGAGCCGCTCGCCGGAGGCCAGGGCCCAGGCTCAGGCGTTGAGCTGGGTCCAGGCCTTCTCCAGCCGCTTCACGCTCACCGGCTGGGGGGTGCGCAGTTCCTGCGCGAAGAAACTTACCCGCAGCTCCTCCAGCAGCCAGCGCAGCTCCTGAAGGCGGGCGTCCTGCACGCCCTTGCGCTCGGCCACCAGCCGCCAGAAGCGCTGATCCTGCGGCCGCAGCTCGGCCAGCCTGGCGGCGTCGCGCGCCGGATCGGCGCGCACCTTGTCCAGCCGCAACTGCACCGCCTTGAGATACCGCGGCAGGTGCTGCAACTGCGCGTACGGCGTCTGCAGGAGAAAGCGCTTGGGCACCAGGCGTTGCAGCTGCTGCGCGATGTCGGTGGCCACGTCCGCCGGCGGTTTGCTGTCCTTGAGCTTGCGCGCGGCGGCGGCGTACTCGGTGAGCACGGTGCCGGCCGTGCGGGCGATCTCGTTGGCGATCAGCGTAAGGCGGCCCCGCCCCTCTTCCACGCGCCGCTTGAAGGCGGCTTCGTCGGTGGGCAGCGGGTCGCCGAGAAAGGCCCGGTCCAGCGCGAGTTCCAGGATCTGCGAGCGCAACTCTTCCAGCGTGCCACCCCCGCCCGCCTCCTTGCCCACCTGCATGTAGGCCACGCCCATGGCCTGCAGGCCGGGCAGGTTCTTCTCCAGGTACTTCAGCGCGTCGCGGATCTGCAATGCGCAGAGGCGGCGCAGGCCTTCGCGGTGGCGCGCCTGGGCCACCTCGGGTTCGTCGAACACCTCGATGCGCACCGCCTCGCCGTCGTCCACCAGCGCCGGGAAGCCGATCAGGGTCTGCTGGCCCTGGCGGATTTCCATCAGCTCGGGCAGCTCGCCGAAATCCCAGGCGGTGTGGCGCTGGGCCGCGCTCACGGCCGGGGCCTTGGTGGCGGCCGCCTTGGCCGCCACCGGCGCCGGGCCGCCCTTGACGGGCGCGGCGGGCGCAGGCGCCGCGCGCAGCCCTTCCATCTTGAGCGAGGCCAGGGCCTGGAAGGCACCGCGCGCCTGCGCGCCCAGTTCGGCCTTGAGCGCCGCGAGATTGCGGCCCTGGCCCAGCTGGCGACCGTGTTCGTCGACCACGCGCAGGTGCATGAAGTGGTGCGCGCTGAGCATGTCGACCTTGATGTCGTTGCGCTGGATGTCAAGCTGCGTGGCCTCGCGCACGAGCTTGAGCACCGCGTCCATCAGGTTGCCGGCGCCGAAGGTGGCGGGCTCGCACAGCGCCTGCGCGAAACGCTCGGCGGTGGCTGGCAGCGGCACCAGGCGAGAGCGCGGGCGCTGGTGCAGGGTCTTGAGCAAGGCCAGCACCTTCTCCTTGAGCATGCCGGGCACCAGCCAGTCGCAGCGGTCTTCGCTGGCCTGGTTGAGCGCGAAGATCGGCAGCGTGACCGACAGGCCGTCGCGCGGGTCGCCGGGTTCGTGCAAGTAGCTGCAGGCGCAGTCCACGCCGCCCAGGCGCAGCGTCTTGGGGAAGGTCTGCGTGGTGATGCCGGCGGCCTCGTGCCGCATCAGCTCCTCGCGCGTGAGCAGCAGGAGCTTGGGGTTCTCGCGCACGGCGTCGCGGTACCAGCGCTCCATGGCGGCGCCGTTGCAGATGTGCGCGGGCAGTTGCTGGTCGTAGAAGGCGTAGATCAGCTCGTCGTCGACCAGCACGTCCTGCCGGCGCGACTTGTGTTCCAGCTCGGCCACCTGGCGCACCAGCTTCTGGTTCGCGGCCAGGAACGGCAGGCGCGTCTCCCACTCGCCGGCCACCAGCGCCTCGCGGATGAAGATCTCGCGCGCGCCGGCCGGGTCCACCTTGCCGTAGTCGGTGCGGCGGTTGCTGTAGATCACAAGGCCATACAGCGTGGCGCGCTCCAGCGCCGTGACCTGCGCGGCCTTCTTCTCCCAGTGCGGGTCGAGCAGCTGCTTCTTGATCAGATGCCCACCCACCTGCTCCAGCCACAGCGGCTCGATGCCGGCGATGCCGCGCCCGAACAGGCGCGTGGTCTCCACCAGCTCGGCGCAGACGATCCAGCGACCGGGGCGCTTGCTCAGGTTCGCACCCGGGTGGCGGTGGAACTTGATGCCGCGCGCGCCCAGGTACCAGTCTTCGGTTTCGTGCTTCTGGCCCACGTTGCCCAGCAGCCCGGCCAGCATGGCCAGGTGCAGTTGCTCGTAGCTGGCGGGTTTGTCGTTGAGCCTCCACTGGTGCTCGGCCACCACGGTGTGCAGCTGGCTGTGGATGTCGCGCCACTCGCGCACGCGCCGCACATTGACGAAGTTCTCGCGCAGCACGCTTTCGTATTGCCGGTGGCTGAGCTTGTGGTCCTTGCCGTGGCCACCCTTGGTGTCTTCCAGCCATTTCCAGAGCTTGAGCGTGCCGCTGAATTCGCTCTTCTCGTCGTCGAACTTGGCGTGCGCCTGGTCGGCCTGCGCCTGTTTGTCCAGCGGGCGGTCGCGCACGTCCTGCACGCTCAGGGCCGAGGCGATCACCAGCACCTCGTCGAGCGCGCCGCGCTGCTGCGCCTCCAGAATCATGCGACCCACGCGCGGGTCCAGTGGCAGGCGCGAGAGCGTCTGGCCGATGGGCGTGAGTTCGTTGGCCTCGTCCACCGCGTTGAGTTCGGCCAGCAACTGGTAGCCGTCGACGATGGCGCGCTTCTGCGGCGCCTCGATGAAGGCGAAGTCTTCCACCGCGCCCAGGCGCAAGGCCTTCATGCGCAGGATCACGCCCGCGAGCGAACTGCGCAGGATCTCGGGGTCGGTGAACGCCGGGCGCGCGCCGAAGCCCGCCTCGTCGTAGAGCCGGATCGCGATGCCGTCGGCCACACGGCCGCAGCGGCCGGCGCGCTGGTTGGCCGCGGCCTGGCTGATGGGCTCCACCATGAGCTGCTCCACCTTCTGGCGGAAGCTGTAGCGCTTGACGCGGGCGGTGCCGGCATCGATCACGAACCGGATGCCGGGCACGGTGAGCGAGGTCTCTGCCACGTTGGTGGAGAGCACGATGCGCCGCCCGCTGTGGTCCTGGAAGATGCGGTCCTGCTCGGCCTGCGACAGGCGCGCGAACAGCGGCAGCACCTCGGCGTTGCGCAGCGTGGGGATGTGGCTCAGGTGTTTGCGCAGGTGGTCGGCCGCCTCGCGGATCTCGCGCTCGCCGGGCAGGAACACCAGGATGTCGCCGCCGGCCGGACCGCGCCAGAGCTCGTCCACGGCATCGGCGATGGCGTTGTTCAGGTCGTAGTCGCGGCTTTCCTCGAACGGGCGCCAGCGCACCTCCACCGGAAAGGTGCGGCCCGAGACCATGAGCACCGGTGCCGGCCCCTTGGCCGAGGCGAAGTAGCGCGCGAAACGGTCGGCGTCGATGGTGGCCGAGGTCACGACCACCTTGAGGTCGGGCCGGCGCGGCAGCAGCTGGCGCAGGTAACCGAGCAGGAAGTCGATGTTGAGGCTGCGCTCGTGCGCCTCGTCGATGATGATGGTGTCGTAGGCGCGCAGGTCGGGATCGGTCTGCGTTTCGGCGAGCAGGATGCCGTCGGTCATCAGCTTGACGGAGGCGTCCTTGGACAGGCGGTCCTGGAAGCGCACCTTGTAGCCCACCACATCGCCCAGCGGTGTCTTGAGCTCTTCGGCGATGCGCTTGGCCACGCTGGAGGCGGCGATGCGCCGCGGCTGGGTGTGGCCGATCAGCTGGCCGCGCTGGCCCGGTTTCGCGTTGCACTTGCCCCGCCCCATGGCCAGCGCGATCTTGGGCAGCTGCGTGGTCTTGCCCGAGCCTGTTTCGCCGCAGACGATGACGACCTGGTGGTCGCGCATCGCGGCCTCGATCTCATGGCGGCGCGCAGAGACGGGCAGGCTTTCCGGGAATTCGATGTGCAGCGGCGTGGAGGACAAGTGGGAACTTCGGTCAAAATCGGGCAACCGGCCATTATCCGCGCCCGGCCCCATGCCCGCCTGACCACCGCCCCATGTCCACTGTCTTCAACTTCACCTTCGTCCCCTGGTTCCGCTCGGTCGCGCCCTACATCCACAAGCACCGAGGCAACACCATCGTGGTCGGCATCGCGGGCGAGGCCATCGCGGCCGGCAAGCTGGAGAAGCTGGCGCAGGACCTGGCGCTGATCCAGAGCATGGGCGTGGACATCGTGCTGGTGCACGGCTTCCGGCCGCAGGTGAACGAGCAGCTGCGGCTCAAGGGCCATGAGGCGAAGTACTCGCACGGCATGCGCATCACCGACGAGGTGGCGCTGGACTGCGCCCAGGAAGCCGCCGGCCAGCTGCGCTACGAGATCGAGGCCGCCTTCAGCCAGGGCCTGCCCAACACGCCGATGGCGGGCGCCACGGTGCGCGTGATCTCCGGCAACTTCATCACCGCGCGGCCCGTGGGCCTGATCGACGGTGTGGACTTCATCCACTCGGGCCTGGTGCGCAAGGTGGACACCGACGGCATCCAGCGCACGCTCGACATGGGCGCGATGGTGCTGCTCTCGCCCTTCGGCTTCTCGCCCACGGGCGAGGCCTTCAACCTCACCATGGAAGACGTGGCGACCTCGGTGGCCGTGGCGCTGCAGGCCGACAAGCTGATGTTCCTGACCGAGGTGCCAGGCATCCGCGTGGACCAGGCCAACCCGGAAAGCGACATCGACACCGAACTGCCGCTGGCCGACGCGAAGAAGATGCTGGCCGCCCTGCCCCCGGCCACCCAGCCCACCGACACCGCCTTCTACCTGCAGCACTGCATCCGCGCCTGCGAAGGCGGCGTGGACCGCAGCCACATCCTGCCGTTCTCGGTGGACGGGGCGCTGCTGCTGGAGATCTACACCCACGACGGCATCGGCACCATGGTGGTGGATGAAAAGCTGGAGAGCGTGCGCGAGGCCACCATGGACGACGTGAGCGGCATCGTGGCGCTGATCGAGCCGTTCGAGAAGGACGGCACCCTGGTCAAGCGCGACCGCACCGAGATCGAACGCGACGCGGGCAACTACACCATCATCGAGCACGACGGCGTGATCTTCGGCTGCGCCGCGCTCTACCCCTACCCGGAAGAGCGCACCGGCGAAATGGCCGCGCTCACCGTCTCACCCCAGACGCAGAGCCAGGGTGACGGCGAACGGCTGCTCAAGCGCATCGAGACCCGGGCGAAGGCCCAGGGCCTTCAAAGCATCTTCGTGCTCACCACGCGCACCATGCACTGGTTCGTTAAGCGCGGCTTCGTGCAGGTCAGCGCGGACTGGCTGCCCGAGGCGCGCAAGCGCAAGTACAACTGGGACCGCAAGAGCCAGGTGCTGGTGAAGAAGTTGAGCTGAGGGCCCGCGCCAGCCCGGACGGCCTCAGGCGGCCGGGCGCTTCACCCAGAGGGCCACAGCCAGCGCGATGATGGCCGAGAAGCACAGGAAGGACCAGTTCGCGATCGACAGACCGAGGAAGGTCCAGTCGATCACCGAGCAGTCGCCGCTGCCGCGAAAGATCATGGGAATGGCCCGGCGCAGCGGGAAGGCTTCGATCATGCCGAAGAAGTCGCGCCCGCAGCTCATGATCTCGGGCGGGTTCCATTGCAGCCAGCTCTGGCGCGCGGCCGTGAAAGCACCGAAGAGCGCGAGCAGGCCCATCAGCGCGATGCCGGCCTGCCGGGCCACGCGGCCCTTCAACAGGGCCGAGATGCCGGCCACCAGTGCCACCGCCACCAGGGCGTAGCGCTGCACGATGCACATGGGGCAAGGCTCCAGACCCACGACGTGCTGCAGGTACAGGCCGAAGGCCAGCATGGCGGCGCAGGCGGCGGCCACCAAACCCAGGATGCGGCGCGGGTGCTGGGTCAGGGGAGACGGTTGGCCAGGGGAAAGGATGGCGATCAAGGGAAGTCCTGAAGTTGGGAGAAAGCGGCCGCCGGGCGGGACAGATCACTGAGCCCGGCGATCCCCCGCAAGTTCCCCCGCTTCAGCTCACGAAGGCGCGTTCGATGACGAAATCGCCCGGCGTCGTGGTGTTGCCTTCCTTGAAGCCGCGCTTCTCGCACAGGGCCTTGAGGTCGCGCAGCATCTCGGGGCTGCCGCAGATCATCACCCGGTCTTCGGCCGGGTTCAGGGGCGGAATACCCAGGTCCTTGGCAATCACGCCATCCCCCAGCAGTTGGGGAATGCGGCCCTGGTGCATGAAGGGCTCGCGCGTGACGGTGGGGTAGTACAGCAGCTTCTGCTGCACGGCCTCGCCCAGGAACTCGTCCTGCTTGAGCTGCTCGGTGATCAGTTCTCGGTAGGCCAGCTCCTTGACCTGGCGCACGCCGTGCACCAGCACGACCTGCTCGAAGCGCTCGTAGGTTTCCGGATCGCGGATGACGCTCATGAAGGGTGCCAGGCCGGTGCCCGTGCCCAGCAGGTACAGGCGCTTGGCCGGCAACAGGTAGTCGATCAGCAGGGTGCCGGTGGGCTTGCGGCCGACGACGATGCTGTCGCCCACCTGGATATGCTGCAGGCGCGAGGTCAGCGGGCCGTCCTGCACCTTGATGCTGAGGAACTCGAGGTGGTCGGCCCAGTTCGGGCTGACGATGCTGTAGGCGCGCAGCAGGGGCTTGTCGTTCACCCGCAGGCCGATCATGGTGAAGTGGCCGTTGGAAAACCGCAGCGAGGTGTCGCGCGTGGTGGTGAAGCTGAACAGCCGATCGGTCCAATGGTGAACGCTGAGCACGCGCTCTTCCAGAAATGCACTCATGAGAGATCCTGATGGGGTCGAACCCCGTATTGTAAAAAGTCGGGCCGGCCGTGCGGCTGGCGGGGTGATCGGCCAGCCCCACTCACAGGACGGGCACCGAAACCTTGCTACAGTGACGGGCTGCCCGGGATACCCGGGGCCTTGCGCCCACCACGGCGAACTGCGCCGACGAACAAAGAGTCCCGGATCATGCCGACGATCGGCCTGTCCGGGAACGAATTATTTCTTCAGTTCGTTATAACCAATCCATCTAACCCACACCTCCTAGGACGTTTCTCATGGCACGCACCGTTCATTGCATCAAGCTCGGCAAGGAAGCCGAAGGCCTGGACTTTCCGCCCTACCCGGGCGAAATGGGCAAGCGCCTGTACGAGAACGTGAGCAAGGAAGCCTGGGCCGCCTGGCTCAAGCACCAGACCATGCTGCTCAACGAAAACCGCCTGAACCTGGCCGACGCGCGCGCGCGCCAGTACCTCGCGCGCCAGATGGAAAAGCACTTCTTCGGCGAGGGTGCCGACGCCGCCGCTGGTTTCGTGCCGCCGCCGCCCGAAGGCAACTGACCGCCGCCCGGGCCGTGCCCCCACCCCAAGCCCGCCATGCCCTGGTGATCGGCGCCGGCCTGGCGGGCGCCGCCGTCTGCGCGGCGCTGGCGCGGCGCGGTTGGCGGCTCACGCTGGTCGATGCCGCCAGCGGCCCGGCGCAAGGCGCCTCGGCCCTGCCGGTGGGCATGCTGAGCCCCCACGTCACCCGCTCGCCCACCCCGCTGTCGCGGCTGTCCGCGCTGGGCGTGGCGACCACCCTGGCCGAACTGCAGCGGCTGGTTCCACCAGGCCAGGGCTGGCAAGCCTGTGAGGTGGACAACCTGGGACACGATCCGGGCCGCGGGCCCGCCGCGCTGGTGCGCCCGGCCGCGCTGGTGCGGGCCTGGCTCGATGAAGCCGCGAACCTGTGCACGTTGGCGTGCGTGTGGCAAACCCCGGTGCAGACGCTGGCCCGCTCCGCCCGGGGCTGGCAGGCGCTGGATGCCCAGGGCCGCTGCGTGGCTGAAGCCCCCGTGGCCGTGGTCACCGCGGCCTTTGGCAGCCATGCCCTGCTGACAGGGCCCGCCGGCTGGATGGACCTCGGCGCCCTGCCCCTGCGCCCCGTCAAGGGCCAGATGAGCCTGGCCGCCCAGAGCGGCGACCCGCTGGCCGAGCGCCCGCAACGCGACAACGGCGTGTACGTGCCCCTCTATGAAGACACCGGGTTGCCGCCCGCCTGGCCGGCGCGCGTCTGGGCCATGGGCTCCACCTACGAGCGCGGCGAGAACAGCACGCAGCTGAGCGAGCAGGCGCACGAGCGCAACGCCGAGAGCCTGGAGGCCATCTGCCCGCCGGCGGCGCTGGGCCTGCGCCAGGCCTGGCAGCAAGGCCAGTTGCTGGGTTGGGCGCAGGTGCGCTGCGCCTCGCTGGACCGCCTGCCGCTGGTGGGTGCGGTGCCCGACGGGGACGCCCTGAAGGCCCACATGGAGGCGGCCGGCGCCCGGCGGGCCCGTGTGCCCCCGGCAGACACCCCTCGCCAGCCCGGGCTCTACCTGCTGACCGCGCTGGGCTCGCGCGGCATCACCTTGGCCGCCTGGTGCGCGAACCAGTTGGCCGCCCAGATGGAGGGTGAGCCCATGCCCAACGTGGAGGAGGACCTGCTGCGGGCGATCGATCCCTCGCGCTTCGCCTGGAAACAGGCGCGCCGTCAGTAGCTCAGATCAGGTCCAGCCACTCGGACACCTGGCGCGGCTGGAACGGCCGCTCCAGCAGGGCCGTGATGCCCACGCGGTGCGCGTCGCGCCGCACCCGGCGGCGGCGCCACCAGCCCGCCAGCGGGCCGGCCAGTTCGGTGGTGGCCAGGGTCAGCGCCTGGGGATTGCGGGCGACGAAGTGGCGCATCAGCGCCCACACGTCGATGCGGTGGTCGTCCAGATTGAACACGCCGCACACATAGCGGTTGCGCTCCATGAGTTCCAGCGCGGTCTCGGTGTCGACCACTTCGTCCACATGGCCCACGCCCGCCAGGGCCAGGCGGGTGCGCAGGTAGGTGCCTTCCTGATCCTCGGCCCCCACCACCAGGGCGCGCCGGGTCATGTCGGTGGCTTCGGCGGTGTCCATCTCGAGGTCGATGTCCAGCGGTGCCGGTGCGGTCACGTCCAGGTCGAGCAGGCCCGAATCGGCCTGCCGGGCGGCGAACACCAGATCCAGGTCGTGCAGCACGGCAGCCCATTCGATCGGCCGGTCCAGCACCCGCCAGGCGTGCTCGGGGGCGTCCGGGCCGACCCAGATCAGGCGCTGCCCGGGTGGCATCTCCTTGGCGTGCGACAGCACGGCCTCCAGGCTTTCGCCATCCACCAAGGCCACCTGGGCCACGCCGGAAGGGATGACCGCGCCCGGCGGGGCCAGGGGCACCCAGGGGGCATAGGACAGCTCGCGTTCCTGCGACAGGCGGAACACGGTGTTGAGCGCATGGCGTTCCACGTCGGAGAAACCGACCACGCTGACCAGGATGCGCTGCTTTTGCATGGCGCGGATGTTACGCCCAGCAGACCGATGTGCGGTCGGAGTTGTACGACGAGCGGCCATCTCGTGTGCGATTCGGCACATCGCTCATTTGTTTATTCCCGAGTGGCATATACCCATGAACAAAAAATCGTTTGGGATATATCGATGTCTCTCTACAGTCTCGCCCATGCCTGACATCGCCATCATTCTGGCCGGATTTGCCGTGGGACTCATCGTGGGTCTCACGGGGGTGGGCGGCGGCTCGCTCATGACGCCCATCCTGATCTTCTTTTTCGGCGTCAAACCGTACCTCGCGGTCGGCACCGACCTGCTGTTCGCCGCCTTCACCAAGATGGGCGGCACGGTCAGCCTGGCGCGGCAGAAGCTGGTGCCCTGGCGCGTGGTCGGCCAGTTGAGCGCCGGCAGCCTGCCGGCGGCCCTGTTGACCCTGCTGGTGCTGCGCCAGCTCGGCCCCACGAGCGCTGCGGTGCAATCGCTGATGACGAACACCCTGGGCGTGGCGCTGCTGCTGACGGCGGTGGCCATGCTCTACAAGGCGGCGCGCGGCAAACAGCTGCCCCGCCAATTGCCCGAAAGCCAGCTGGCCCAGGCCACGCATGCGCGCCACTGGAGCCTGCCGGTGCTGTTCGGTGCGGTGATCGGCACCATCGTCACGCTCACCTCGGTCGGTGCAGGCGCCATCGGCGTTTCCGTGCTGCTGTTGCTGTTTCCCCTGTTGCCGCTGCCCCGCATCGTGGCCGCCGACATCGCTTACGCCGTGCCGCTCACGCTGGTCGCCGGCCTGGGCCACGCGAGCCTGGGCTCGGTCGACTGGCCGCTGCTGGCCAAGCTGCTCGCCGGCTCGCTGCCCGGCATCTGGCTGGGCACGCGGCTGATGCGCCACACCCCCGAACGCCTGGTGCGCTCGGCGCTGTCGCTGCTGCTGGCTTACGCCGGCACCAAGCTGTTCGTTTTTTGATTCCTGAAGACCCACGAAGACGATGTACCAATATTCCGACTTTGACCGCCAGTTCGTGCACCTGCGCGCCGCCCAGTACCGGGACCAGCTGACCCGCTGGCAAGCCGGCACGCTGGGCGACGACGAGTTCAAGCCGCTGCGCCTGCAGAACGGCTGGTACGTGCAGCGCTTCGCGCCCATGCTGCGCGTGGCGGTGCCCTACGGCGAGATCTCCAGCCCGCAGCTGCGTGTGCTGGCGAAGATCGCGCGCGACTTCGATCACAAGGAAGATCACGACGTCTCCAAGGCCAATGCGGGCCTGTCCGAAGTGCCCACGCTGCCCGACCGCTGCGGCCACTTCACCACGCGCCAGAACGTGCAGTACAACTGGATCCCGCTCTCGCGCTCGGCCGATGTGATGGACCTGCTGGCCAGCGTGGGCTTGCACGGCATCCAGACCAGCGGCAACTGCATCCGCAACATCACCACCGACGCGCTCGCCGGCATCGCGGTCGATGAGGTCGCCGACCCGCGCCCCTTCGCCGAGATCCTGCGCCAGTGGAGCACGCTGCACCCCGAGTTCGCTTTCCTGCCGCGCAAGTTCAAGGTGGCGATCACCGGCGCGCGCGAAGACCGCGCGGCCACCCCCTGGCACGACGTGGGCCTGCGCCTGCTGCGCAACGTCGACGGCGACCTGGGTTTCCAGGTGCGCGTGGGCGGTGGCATGGGCCGCACGCCCATCATCGGCAGCGTGATCCGCGAGTTCCTGCCCTGGAACCAGATCCTCAACTACCTCGAAGCCGTGGTGCGCGCCTACAACCGCTTCGGCCGCCGCGACAACATCTACAAGGCCCGCATCAAGATCCTCGTGAAGGCCGAAGGCCAGGCCTTCACCGACCAGGTGGAAGCCGAGTACCTCGACATCATTGAAAAAGACGGCGCGCCGCACACCATCAGCCAGGCCGAGCTGGACCGCGTGAGCGCCTTCTTCGTGCCGCCGCAGCTCAACTGCGACCGCAAGAGCGCCGACGCCAAGATCGCGCACATCCTCAAGGCCGCGGCCGAGGACGACCTGGAGTTCAGTCGCTGGCTGCAGCAGAACGTGAAGCCGCACCAGAACCCGGACCTGCGCGCCGTCACGCTGTCGTTCAAGCGCTTTGGCCAGGCCCCTGGCGACGCCACGGCCGAGCAACTGGAGCGCGCCGCCGAACTGGCCGAGCGCTTCTCGGCCGGCGAAGCCCGCGTGACGCACGAACAGAATCTGCTGCTGCCCTGGGTGCGCTGCGACCAGTTGCCCGAACTGTGGCGCGAAGCGCGCCGCCTGGGCCTGGCCAAGCCCAACATCGGCCTGCTCACCGACATGATCGCCTGCCCTGGCGGCGACTTCTGCGACCTCGCCAACGCGCGCTCGCTGCCGCTGGCACAGGCCATCCTGGGTCGCTACAAGGACCTCGACGAGCTGCACGACCTGGGCGAGATCGACCTGCACATCAGCGGCTGCATCAACTCCTGCGGCCACCACCACAGCGGCCACATCGGCATCCTGGGCGTCGACAAGGACGGCCAGGAGTGGTACCAGGTCACGCTCGGCGGCTCGGACGGCACGCGCCTCTCGGGCGACGCCACGCCGGGCAAGGTGATCGGCCCGTCCTTCGCCGCCAGCGAAGTGCCCGACGTGATCGAGGCCCTGCTCGACACCTACCGCGCTCAGCGCACGGGCCAGGAGACCTTCGTGAACACCCTGCGCCGCACCGGCGCCGACCCGTTCAAGACCGCCGCCAACGCGGTGCGCACGAGCACGGCCCGCGCCGCCGCCTGAGGAGAGACCGCATGAGCCAGAACCTTCAACTCTTCAGCGCCGACACCTTCACCGCCACCGAAGCCGAGTCGCAACGCCTCTCGATCGCCAACGACGCCGATCCGCGCGAAGCCGACCTGAGCGGCGTGCGCGTCGTGGAGCTGCACTTCCCCAAGTTCAGCGATGGCCGCGCCTTCAGCCAGGCCTTTCTGCTGCGCCGCCGCCTGGGCTTCACCGGCGAGATCCGCGCCACCGGCGACGTGCTGATCGACCAGCTGGTGCAGATGCAGCGCAGCGGCTTCAGCCAGGCCGTGCTGCGCGCGGACCAGAACCTCGCCCATGGTGAAGCGCTGCTGCAGCACTACCCGGCCTTCTACCAGGGCGACGCGGTGCATACCGCGCCGCATTTCGCCGCCACCGCCTGAGCGTTCCAAAGCCGCCGCCATGACCGCCATCGCCCTCTACAACCGCCCCTCGGCCGACTTTGCCGCCAAGGTCGAGCGCAGCATCGCGCTGCTGCGCGAGACGGCCGCCAACCACCCCAAGCTCACCCAGGCCTCCAGCCTGGGCGCGGAAGACATGGTGGTCACGCACCTGCTGCACCTGGCCAGCATCGAGGCCAGCGTCTTCGTGCTGGAGACCGGCAAGCTGCACGCGGAGACGCTCGCGCTGATCCCGAAGATCGAGCAGCGTTACGGCATCAGCGTGCAGGTGTTCCGACCCAGGCAGGAATCGGTCATCCACTTCGTGCGCAAGAACGGCGAAGAAGCGATGTACCAGAGCATCGAACTGCGCAAGGCCTGCTGCGACATCCGCAAGATGGAACCGCTGGCACGCGCCCTGGCCGGCCAGGACGGCTGGATCACCGGCCTGCGCCGCGAGCAGTCCAACGCACGCGCCGAGGTCGGCGAGATCGTGCAGGAGCCCGAGCGCATCAAGGTCAGCCCCATCGTCGAGTGGACCTGGGGCGACGTCTGGCACTTCATCGCCGAGCAACAGCTCGACTACAACGAACTGCACGACCAGTTCTTCCCCAGCATCGGTTGCGCGCCTTGCACGCGCGCCATCAGCGTCGGCGAGGACTTCCGCGCCGGCCGCTGGTGGTGGGAGCAGGAAAGCGCCAAGGAATGCGGCCTGCATGTGCAACCCGCCGCCGAACCCCTCGTATCGTCTCTCGAACGGACCCACGCATGAACGCCCGCACCGAAACCGCCGTGATCCAGACCGCGCTGCAACACGCCAGCGATCACCACCTGAGCAACGCCCACCTGGATGCCCTGGAAGAGGAAACCATCTTCATCCTGCGCGAGGTCGCTGCCGCCTTCGAGCGCCCCGCCCTGCTGTTCTCGGGTGGCAAGGACTCGCTGGTGATGCTCAAGTGCGCCGAGAAGGCCTTCGGCGCCGGCCGCATCCCCTACCCCTTGCTGATGATCGACACCGGCCACAACTTCCCCGAAGTGACCGATTTCCGCGACCTGCGCGCCAAGGAGCTCGGCGCCGAACTGATTGTGCGCAGCGTCGAGGATTCCATGGCACGCGGCACCGTGCGCCTGGCCCACCCGGGCGAGAGCCGCAACGTGCACCAGTCGGTCACGCTGCTGGAAGCCATCGAGGAATTCCGCTTCGATGCGCTGATCGGCGGCGCGCGGCGCGACGAGGAGAAAGCCCGCGCCAAGGAGCGCATCTTCAGCCACCGCGACAGCTTCGGCCAGTGGCAACCCAAGGCGCAACGCCCCGAACTCTGGACGCTGTTCAACACCCGGATCCAGCCCGGCGAGCACTTCCGCGTGTTCCCCATCAGCAACTGGACCGAGCTCGACGTGTGGCAGTACATCGCGCGCGAAAACATCGCCCTGCCCTCGATCTACTACACGCACCAGCGCGAAGTGATCGACCGCCGCGGCCTGCTCGTGCCGGTGACCGAACTCACGCCGCCGCGCGACGGCGAAACCGTGGAAGTGCGCGACGTGCGCTTCCGCACCGTGGGCGACATCACCTGCACCTGCCCGGTGGAGAGCCTGGCCGCCACGGCCGACGACATCGTGATCGAGACGCTGGCCGCCGAGGTCAGCGAACGCGGCGCCACGCGCATGGACGACAAGACGTCCGACGCCTCGATGGAAAAGCGCAAGAAAGACGGGTACTTCTGACCCCCACGCGCCCTTGAACAGAGATCTCTCGCAGAAAGATTGCCATGACCACCGCTGAACTCACACCCACCGCCCAGGACACCCGCTCCGCCCTGCGCCTCATCACCTGCGGCAGCGTGGACGACGGCAAGAGCACGCTGATCGGCCGCCTGCTGGTCGACAGCAAGGCCGTCCTGCAGGACCACCTGGCCGGCGTGCAGCGCCACGGCCAGACCGACCTCGCCCTGCTGACCGACGGCCTGTCGGCCGAGCGCGAACAAGGCATCACCATCGACGTGGCCTACCGCTACTTCAGCACCGAGGCGCGCAAGTTCATCATCGGCGACGCCCCCGGCCACGAGCAGTACACGCGCAACATGGTCACGGCGGCCTCCAGCGCCGACGCGGCCGTGGTGCTGGTGGACGCCACCAAGCTGAACTGGGCCGACGCCGCGCTGCAGCTGCTGCCCCAGACGCGCCGCCACAGCCTGCTGCTCAAGCTGCTGCGCGTGCCCTCGGTGGTGTTCGCCATCAACAAGCTCGACGCCGTCGAGGACAGCCGCACAGCCTTCGCCCACATCGCCGCGGCGCTGCGGCAGTTCGCCGCGCAGGCCGGCATCCCGGTCACGGCCATCGTGCCGGTGTCGGCCCTCAAGGGCTGGAACGTGGTGGATGCCAGCGAGCAGGCCGGCTGGTGCGGCTACAGCGGCCCGACGCTGCTGGAGATCCTCGAAGGCCTGCCCGTCACGCCGGCCGACAACACGCTGCCCTTCGCCTTCGCCGTGCAATGGGTGGAAAAATTCAGCAGCTCGTCCGACACCTCGCAAGGCCGCCGCGTCTTCTGGGGCCGTGTGGCCACCGGTGGCGTGCAGCCGGGCCAGGCGGTGCGCATCATGCCCAACGGCCAGACTGCGGTCGTCGCGCAGGTGCTCAACCACGTGCGCCAACCGCAGGCCGTGGCGGCCGGCCACAGCGCCGGCATCGTGCTGGACCGCGAGGTCGACGTGTCGCGGGGCGACTGGCTGCTGGCCGAGGAGAACGGCGAAGCGCAGGACACGCTGACCGGCAGCCGCGAGATCCGCGCCACCGTGGCCTGGCTCGACGACGAGACCCTGGTGCCCGGCCGCGTGTACTGGGCGCTGCATGGCCACCGCTGGGTCAAGGCCAAGATCAAGCGCATCGTGCACCGCCTGGACATCCACACATTGGCCGAGGAAGAGGCCAGCCAGCTCGAGCCCAACGCCATCGGCCACATCGAGCTGGCGCTGCAGGAACCGCTGGCCACCCTGCCGTTCGAGCGCTCGCGCACCCTCGGGTCCCTGGTGCTGGTGGACACCGCCAGCCACCGCACCTCGGGTGCCTTGCTGGTGCTCTGAAAGACCCTCCGTCCTTAACGCGTACCCAGGCAAGGGGCTTGCGCCTGCCTGGGGTTCAGGGAAACCCTAAAATCCGGGGTTCTACCGATTCCCATCATCACCATGACCCACGTTGTCACCGAAGCCTGCATCCGCTGCAAATACACCGATTGTGTGGACGTCTGTCCCGTGGACTGTTTCCGCGAAGGCCCGAACTTCCTGACGATCGACCCGGATGAATGCATCGACTGCGCGGTGTGCATTCCCGAATGCCCGGTGAGCGCGATCTACGCCGAGGAAGACTTGCCCAAGGACCAGCAGCACATGACCGAGCTCAACGCCGAGCTCGCCCGCCTGCCGGGCTGGAAGAGCATCACCAAGCGCAAGGACCCCTTGCCCGACCACGACGAGTGGAAAGACCGCAGCGGCAAGTTGTCGGAGCTGATTCGCTGAACTTGGCATGACCTTTGCCAACACGCCCGACGGCCTCATCGAAACCGATGCCGTCATCGTGGGCGCGGGCCCGGTCGGCCTCTTTCAGGTTTTTGAACTCGGCCTGCTGGAGATCAAGGCGCACGTGATCGACTCACTCGCCTACCCCGGCGGCCAGCCGGTCGAGCTGTACCCCGACAAGCCCATCTACGACATCCCGGCCATCCCGGTGTGCACCGGGCAGGAGCTCGTGGATCGCCTGCTCTCGCAGATCAAGCCCTTCGGCGCCAGCTTCCACCTCGGCCAGGAAGTCACCAGCGTGCAGCGGCAGGAAGATGGCCGCTTCTTCGTCGCCACCTCCAAGGGCGCGCGGTTCCTCACCAAGACCTTGTTCATCGCCGCTGGCGTGGGTGCTTTCCAGCCGCGCAAGCTCAATGTGGAGGGGCTGGACCGATTCGAGGACACCCAGCTGTTCTACCGGGTCAGGAGCCCGGCCGATTTCGCGGGCAGGCACCTGGTCATCATCGGGGGCGGTGATTCGGCGCTCGACTGGGCCCTGAACTTCGCGGCCGAAAGCCCGCACCGTGCCGCCAGCGTGATCCTCATCCACCGCCGCGACGGCTTTCAGGCGGCGCCCGCGAACGTGGCGAAGATGCGCGAACTCTGCGAGCGCCATGAGATGCAGTTCATCGTCGGCCAGACCACCGGCTTCGAGGAAAGCGATGGCCGCCTCACAGGCCTGAAAGTCACCGGCCCCGACGCTGTGACCCGCGTCGTGCCTCTGGACGCCTTGCTGGTGTTCTTCGGTCTCTCGCCCAAGCTCGGCCCGATCGCAGACTGGGGCCTGGACATCGAACGCAAGCAACTGGTGGTCGACACCGAAAGGTTCTCCACCAGCGTGCCAGGCATCTTCGCGGTGGGTGACATCAACACCTACCCGGGCAAGAAGAAGCTCATCCTCTCCGGTTTCCATGAGTGCGCCCTGGCCGCCTTCGGCGCCGCGCCCTTCATCTTCCCCGACAGGAAGGTAACGCTCCAGTACACCACCAGCAGCACCAAGCTGCACAAAGTGCTGGGCGTGGACTCGCCCGCGTTGGATTGAGCCCAGGGCGTGTTGTGCGCAATGACAAGACGCAGAAAAGACAAAGGCCTTCCGAAGAAGGCCTTTGTCTTTTGTCTGTCTGGCTCCCCGACCTGGACTCGAACCAGGGACCTGCGGATTAACAGTCCGTCGCTCTACCGACTGAGCTATCAGGGAACAGCCTCGAATTATAGCGTCGTTTTTCGCGTTTTTCTATGACCCGCTTCATCTTCATCATCAAACCGCTTTTCTGGCTCAGTGTCGCGGTGCTCACCGTCGCCTCGCTCGTGCCCGTGGTCCTGCTTCCACCCCAGAGCCTCGACATATGGGACAAGGCCCAGCACGCGTTCGGATTCGCCTGGCTGGCATTCCTCGGCTTGCTCGCGTATCCGCGTTGGCCCAATGCGGTGGCTGCGTCTCTGCTGGTCTATGGCGGCGCCATCGAACTGGCCCAGGCGGCCACGGGGTGGCGCTACGGCGAATGGTCGGATCTCGCGGCCGATGGCGTGGGCATCCTGCTGGGCGCCCTGGCCTGGTGGCTTCTTCGTCGGATCGCCCGCCCCGCCGCTTGAAACCGCGGGGCCGCCGCGCACAATAGTGGCATGTCACACACCCCGCCCAACCGAGCATTGCCGTGGCTTGAGCCCGGCCAAGCGTTTCCATCCGTGGAAACGGCGTGGAGTGCCACGGACCCCGCGCCCGGTCTGCTCGCCGCAGGCGGGGTGCTGGATGTGCCGACGCTGGTCGCCGCGTACTCCCGTGGCATCTTCCCCTGGTACAGCGCGGGCCAGCCCATACTGTGGTGGAGCACCGACCCTCGCATGGTGCTGGAGACCCGCCAGTTCCGCCTGCACCGCTCGCTGCGCAAGACACTCACCCGGCTGCTGCGCGAGCAGCGGCTGGAAGTGCGCTTCGACCACGACTTCGAACGCGTCATCCGCGCCTGCGCGCACACGCCGCGCGACGGCCAGACCGGCACCTGGATCCTGCCCGCCATGGTGGAAGCCTACGTCCGGCTCCATCACGCAGGCCTCGCACACAGTGTGGAGACCTGGTTGGACGGAGAGTTGGCTGGTGGGCTGTATTGCGTCAATCTCGGCGCCATGGTGTACGGCGAGTCGATGTTCAGCCGCCGCAGCGATGCCTCCAAGATCGCGCTGGCGGCGCTGATCGCTTTTTGCCGCGCCCACGCCATGCCGCTGATCGACTGCCAGCAGAACACCACGCACCTGGCATCGCTGGGCGGCCAGCTCATGGCCCGCGACGAGTTCTGCCGGCACGTTCGAATGGCCCTGCCCCACCCTGCCCCACACTGGGAATTCGAGCCCGTATACTGGCAGCACATCCTCTCTGACGACGGTCCTCGCGCGTGACCCACCTCAAAGAACTCCCGCTTCAGGCGCTGCAGTTTTACGCCACGGCACCTTACCCGTGCAGCTACCTGCCGGACCGTCAGGCGCGTTCGCAAGTCGCCACCCCCAGCCACCTCATTCACAACGACGCGTACTCGGATCTGGTCACGCATGGCTTCCGCCGCAGCGGCATGTTCACCTACCGCCCGTATTGCGATGGCTGCCAGGCCTGCGTACCGCTGCGCGTGCCGGTCGCCTCGTTCACACCCAACCGGAGCCAGCGGCGATCGGCGAAGCAGCACGGCATGCTGCAGACGCGCGTGCTCAAGCTCTGCTTCATCCCCGAGCACTACCAGCTTTACCTGCGCTACCAGAACAGCCGCCACGCCGGCGGCGGCATGGACCACGACAGCATCGACCAATACACGCAGTTCCTTCTGCAGAGCCGGGTCAATTCGCGGCTGGTGGAGTTCCATCAGCCCGGCACCGACGGCGGCCCTTCCCGGCTGAAGATGGTCTCGATCGTCGACGTGCTGAACGATGGCCTCTCGGCGGTCTACACCTTCTACGAACCCGATGAGAAGGCCAGCTACGGCACGTACAGCGTGCTCTGGCAGATCGATCAGGCCCGCGCGCTGGAGTTGCCCCATGTGTACTTGGGCTACTGGATCGGGCAGAGCAGCAAGATGAACTACAAGGCGGGCTTCCAGCCGCACGAGTTGCTGCTCGAGGGTCGCTGGATCACGCCGCCTTGAGGCGTGGCCTGACCGAGGGTGGCGCTCGCCGCACCGTATTGCGGCACCGGTTGGAGGAAGTGGATTTCATCTTGTAAAATCAAGAACAACCTCTGACCTCTCATGACCAAACGCTCCGAGACCCTTCCCAGCACGCCCACAGTCCAGGTGATCGAACGCATGTTCAACCTGCTGGAAGTGCTGGCATCGCGCGAGGAACCGGTGTCGCTGAAGGAAATCAGCGAGAAGACCGGCCTGCATCCCTCGACCGCGCACCGCATCCTCAACGACCTGACCATCGGCCGGTTTGTCGATCGGCCCGAGGCAGGCAGCTACCGGCTCGGCATGCGGTTGCTGGAGCTGGGCAATCTGGTCAAGGCACGGCTGAGCGTGCGGGATGCCGCCCTGCTGCCCATGCGCGAGCTGCACAAGATGATCCAGCAGCCGGTCAACCTGAGCGTGCGCCAGGGCGATGAAATCGTCTATGTGGAGCGGGCGTACAGCGAACGTTCCGGCATGCAGGTGGTGCGCGCCATCGGTGGCCGCGCGCCCCTGCACCTCACCTCGGTGGGCAAGCTCTTCCTGGCCGATGACGAGCCGCAACGGGTTCGCGCCTACGCCACCCGAACCGGGCTGGCCGGCAACACGCGCAACAGCCTGACCCAGCTCGCCACCCTGGAACGCGAACTGGCGCAGTGCCGGCAAGCCGGCCTCGCACGGGACAACGAGGAACTGGAACTGGGCGTGAGGTGCATGGCCGCCGGCATCTACGACGACCAGAGCAAGCTGGTGGCAGGGCTGTCGATCTCCGCCCCTGCGGACCGGATCGACGAAAGCTGGGTGCCCAAGCTGCGCTCCACCGCCGCCGAGATTTCATCCGCGCTGGGCTGCCCCAAGGTGCCGACGCCGGCATCCGCCCGCTGAGCACGTCGCTCCCATGAGAAACGGCCCTGACGGGCCGTTTCTCATGAAGCTGGAAGAAGGGTCAGCCTTGAGGACGGGGCATCACGCGCGCATCGGTCTGCACTTCGACCCAGCGCCGCACGCGTTCGGCGTCCTGCATGCGCCCGACCTTGCCGGTGGCGTCCAGAAACACCATGATCAACTGGCGCCCGGCCACCTTGGCCTGCATGACGAGGCAGCGGCCGGCTTCGGAGATGTAGCCGGTCTTCTGAAGACCGATGTCCCATGACGGGTTCTTGATCAGGCCGTTCGAGTTGTTGTAGTGCAGCGTGCGACGACCGAGGTCGACCTCGTAGCTGGGCGACGTGGACAAATCGCGCAGGATGGGGCGCTGGTAGGCCACGGACACCAGGGTCGCGAGATCGCGCGCGCTCGACTGGTTGGAGCTGGACAGACCGGTGGGCTCGACGTAACGGGTGTCTGCCATGCCCAGTTCCAGCGCCTTCTTGTTCATCAGGCGCACGAACTCGGCAAGACCGCCGGGGTAGGTGCGACCGAGTGCATGGGCGGCCCGGTTTTCGCTGGACATCAGCGCCAGGTGCATCAGCTCGCCACGGCTGAGCGTGGTACCCACGGCCAGGCGCGAACTGCTGCCCTTGTAGGTGTCCACATCGTCCTGCGTGATGGTGATCATTTCCTGCATGTTCAGGTGGGCGTCTGCCACCACCAGGCCGGTCATGAGCTTGGTCAGCGAGGCGATCGGCAGCACAGCCGCGTCATTCTTGCTGAACAGCACTTCATTGGTTTCCTGATCGATCACCAGGGCCACGCTGGAGTTGAGTTCGAGCGGATCGTCCATCGAGCGCAGGCCCAGGCGCGAGCCTTCGGAAAGACGGGGCGCCACGGCCGCGCGCATCACCGCCTGGGTGGCTGCGGGTTTGCGTTGAACGGCCACCTTGTGCAGCGAAGTCGTCTTGCCCGCCGCCATCTGAACCTTCACACGGCCCTGGGGCTTGCTGGCCACGCGAACGGTCTTGCGTGCCGGGGCCTGCGCCACCTTGGGTTGGGCCTTCTTGGAGGTGGTCACCGTGCGCTTGGGAGTCGCCTTGGCCGTCACCGTCTTCTTGGCGGTCTTCGCGTTGCTGGCAGCCTGGGCTTGCAAGGGCGCGAAAGAAAGCGCTACCCAACCGGCAACAGCCGCAACCAGCAAAATTTTGCGAAAACGATCGACGCCGATGACCATGACTCCACTCCAGCAACAGGAACTGCGCAGGGGTGAAGTATAGGCAATCGGAAAAAAACTAGCAATATCAAAAGCTTGGGAAATTGTCTTCAGTGATCGGTAGAACAAGTGCTACTTTTGGTGTCTTTTCTTCGCCTCACGAAACACAATTCATCAAGCCTTTGATTTCATTGGGTTTTATCCCTGTGCGGCGACGCGGTCCGATTTGCTGTGCAGCTTGTTCAGCGCACTCAGGTACGCCTTTGCCGAGGCCACGACGATGTCAGGGTCGGCACCCACGCCGTTGACGACGCGGCCACCGTGTTGAAGGCGCACCGTCACCTCACCCTGGCTCTCGGTGGAACCGCTGGTGATGGCATTGACCGAGTACAGCAGCAACTCGGCGCCGCTCTTCACGTGGTTCTCGATCGCTTTGAGCGAGGCGTCCACGGGGCCGTTGCCGTCGCTCTCGCCCTGGATTTCCTTGCCGTCCACGGTGAACACCACGCTGGCGTGCGGGCGCTCGCCGGTCTCGCTGCGCTGTTTCAGCGAGACCAGGCCGTACTGCTCCTTCTCGGCGGTCACGCTCTCGTCGCTGCACAGGGCCAGGATGTCCTCGTCGAAGATCTCGCTCTTGCGGTCGGCCAGTTCCTTGAACGCCGCAAAGGCGGTGTTGATCTCGCTCTCGGACTCCATTTCGATGCCCAGGTCCTGCAGGCGCTGCTTGAACGCATTGCGGCCACTGAGCTTGCCCAGCACGATCTTGTTGGCACTCCAGCCCACGTCCTCTGCGCGCATGATTTCATAAGTGTCGCGTGCCTTGAGAACGCCGTCCTGGTGAATCCCGCTGGCATGGGCAAACGCGTTGGCGCCCACCACCGCCTTGTTGGGCTGCACCACGAACCCGGTGGTCTGGCTCACCATGCGGCTGGCCGGCACGATCTGCGTGGCGTCCACGCCCACGTCCAGGCCGAAGTAGTCACGCCGCGTGCGCACCGCCATCACGATCTCTTCGAGCGAGCAGTTGCCCGCGCGCTCGCCCAGGCCGTTGATGGTGCACTCCACCTGGCGCGCGCCACCGATCTTCACGCCGGCCAGCGAGTTCGCCACGGCCATGCCGAGGTCGTTGTGGCAATGCACCGACCAGATGGCCTTGTCGGAGTTGGGCACGCGCTCGCGCAAGGTGCGGATGAAATCGCCGTAGAGCTCCGGGATCGCATACCCCACGGTGTCCGGGATGTTGAGGGTCGTCGCGCCCTCCTTGATCACGGCCTCCAGCACGCGGCAGAGGAAATCGACATCGCTGCGGTAGCCGTCTTCCGGGCTGAACTCGATGTCGTCCACCAGGTTGCGGGCGAAGCGCACCGACTGCACCGCCTGCTCCAGCACCTGCTCCGGCGTCATGCGCAGCTTCTTCTCCATGTGCAGGGCGCTGGTGGCGATGAAGGTGTGGATGCGTGCCCGATGAGCGCCCTTGAGGGCTTCCGCCGCGCGCGAAATGTCCCTGTCGTTGGCCCGCGCCAGCGAGCACACCGTGGAGTCCTTGATGGTGTTGGCGATGGCCTGCACACAGTCGAAGTCCCCGTTCGAGCTGGCCGCAAAACCGGCCTCGATCACGTCGACTTTCAGGCGTTCCAGCTGGCGCGCGATGCGCAGCTTCTCGTCCTTGGTCATGGACGCACCGGGCGATTGCTCACCGTCGCGCAGGGTGGTGTCGAAAATGATCAGTTTGTCGCTCATGGGGAACTCCGTTGAAGTTGTATTGGTCGGCCCGATCGGCATCACACCGTCTGGGCTTCAGATGTATTTGTGTGCGGTCGCGTCACCCGGTTCAGACCGGACAGAATGGCCTTGAAGGACGCCGAGACGATGTTGGCGTCGATCCCCACCCCGAACACCGTGCGTTGCTCGTCGATGCGCATTTCCACATAGGCCACGGCACGCGCCTGGGCGCCAGAGCCGATCGCGTGCTCGTGGTAGTCCAGCACGCGCAGCTGGCGGCCCATCACCGTCTGCAGCCCGTTGACGAAGGCATCGATGGGCCCGTTGCCCTGCCCGTCCACCGAAACCGGCTGACCGGCCATCTCCACCTGTGCGGCCACGCGCACGCGCTGCCCCGTGACGTCTTCCATGACAGGTTGCAGCGGCGCGGCGACCTGGGACAGCCCATACTCGCGGTCGAAGATGTCCCACAGGTCGGCGGCGGCCAGTTCCTTGCCGTTGGCGTCCATCACCGCCTGCACCACCTGGCTGAACTCGATCTGCAGGCGGCGCGGCAACTCAAGACCGTATTCGTTTTCCAGCAGATAGGCAATGCCGCCCTTGCCCGACTGGCTGTTGACGCGGATCACCGCCTCGTAGCTGCGCCCCAGGTCCTTGGGGTCCACGGGCAGGTAGGGGATGTTCCAGGGGTCGTCCTCCCGACGTGCCGCGAACGCCTTGCGGATCGCGTCCTGGTGCGAGCCGGAGAACGAGGTGTAGACCAGATCGCCCACGTACGGATGGCGCGGGTGCACCGGCAACTGGTTGCAATGCTCGACGGTGCGGCGGATCTCGTCGATGTCGGAGAAGTCCAGGCCGGGCGACACGCCTTGCGTGTAGAGATTGAGCGCGACGTTGACCAGATCGAGGTTGCCGGTGCGCTCGCCGTTGCCGAACAGGCAGCCTTCGATGCGGTCGGCACCGGCCATCAACGCGAACTCGCCCGCGGCGGTGCCCGTGCCGCGGTCGTTGTGCGGATGCACCGACAGCACGATCGCATCGCGCCGCGCGAGGTGGCGGTGCATCCATTCGATCATGTCAGCAAAGATGTTCGGCGTGCTGTGCTCCACCGTGGACGGCAGGTTGATGATGCACTTGCGCTCGGGGGTGGGTTGCCAGACCTCGGTCACGGCGTCCACCACCCGCTTGGAGAAGGCGAGCTCGGTGCCCGAGAACATCTCCGGTGAATACTGGAAGGTCCACTGCGTGGCGGGCTGCGAGGCGGCCAGCTCGCTGAACAGACGCGCCTGCGACGTGGCGAGCTCGACGATCTCGTCCTCGTCCATGCCCAGCACCACGCGCCGCATGACGGGAGCCACGGCGTTGTAGAGGTGCACGATGGCGCGCGGGGCGCCCTGCAGGGACTCGAAAGTGCGCCGGATCAGCGGCTCGCGGGCCTGGGTGAGCACCTGGATGGTGACGTCGTCCGGGATGAGGTTTTCATCGATGAGGCGGCGCAGGAAATCGAATTCGGTCTGCGAAGCCGACGGGAAACCGACCTCGATCTCCTTGAACCCGATCTGCACCAGCAGCTTGAACATGCGCAGTTTGCGCTCCACGTCCATCGGCTCGATCAGGGCCTGGTTGCCGTCACGCAGATCGGTGCTCAGCCAGATGGGAGCCTGGGTGATAACGGCATCGGGCCAGGTGCGGTCCTTGAGACCGATCGGCTGGAAGGCGGGGTACTTGCTGGCAGGGTGTTTCAACATGGTGCTCTTTCGATGTTACTGAAACCCACAGCCCCAAAATGCAAACGGCCCGCTGCGGGTGCAAACGGGCCGTTTTGAATGGAATGCGCGCGCGCTGCTACCAAGCCTGCCCGTGTCGGACATCCAGTAGTAGGGCGAAAGCGCGAAGAATCATGGCTCAAACTGTATCACAAAGCTCAATCGTCGTGCAGACCACGCTCGTCGGGCTCGTCGGTGGAGGTGCTGATCACGCTGGTCGGGCGGCCTTTGGCCTTGCGCCAGAAGTACACCGCATAGCCGGACAGCCCGTAAACGACGAAGAGCGCAAACAGCACGGTGGGCGGATGGATGTTGATGACAGCGATGCCCAGGGCCACGAGCACGATGGCCGCGAACGGCACGCTCTTCTTCAGGCTCAGGTCCTTGAAGCTGTAGAACGGCACATTGGTCACCATGGTCAGGCCCGTGTAGAGCGTGATGACGAACATGGGCCAGGTCACGTCCTGCGCGGGCACTTCCAGCTCGGTCATGAGCCAGATGAAACCGGCCACCAGCGCGGCGGCCGCAGGCGACGGCAGGCCCTGGAAGTAGCGCTTGTCCACCACGGCCGTGTTGACGTTGAAACGGGCGAGCCGCAGAGCCGCGCACGCGCAGTACACGAACGCGGCGATCCAGCCCCAGCGGCCGATGTCGCGCAGGGTCCATTCGTAGGCGATGAGCGCGGGCGCCGCACCGAAGGACACCATGTCGGACAGCGAGTCCATCTGCTCGCCGAACGCGCTCTGCGTGTTGGTGAGGCGCGCCACACGGCCGTCCAGGCTGTCGAGCACCATGGCCACGAAGATGCCCACGGTGGCCAGGTCGTAACGACCGTTCATGGCCATGACGACCGAATAGAAGCCGCCGAACAGGGCGGCAAGCGTGATCATGTTGGGCACCATGTAGATGCCCTTGGGGCGCCTGGGGCGTTCGTCGCTGGGCGTCATAGTGGTTTCGGTTCCGTCGTGCATTCGGGCCTCCGTGCGTCGCGGCAGCGCAGGAGCCGTCGGCACCTGATGCAGCACTCTTGCACAGAATGCCGCAGTGTAAAGCAGTGTGTCTGTAGGAAAAGACGACAAAGGCCACCGAAGTGGCCTTTGTCGTCGATGTGCGCCGCGTCGCGGCGCACGCTGCCCATCAGTTGCGGGTCTGGTCCACCAGCTTGTTCTTGGCGATCCAGGGCATCATCGCGCGCAGTTGTGCCCCCACCACTTCGATGCTGTGGTCGGCGGTGTTGCGGCGGCGGGCCGTCATCGACGGGTAGTTCAGGCGGCCTTCCTGGATGAACATCTTGGCGTAGTCGCCGTTCTGGATGCGCTTGAGCGCGTTGCGCATGGCCACGCGCGACTGCTCGTTGATGACTTCCGGACCGGTCACGTACTCGCCGTATTCGGCGTTGTTCGAGATCGAGTAGTTCATGTTGGCGATACCGCCTTCGTAGATCAGGTCCACGATCAGCTTGAGCTCGTGCAGGCACTCGAAGTAGGCCATCTCGGGCGCGTAGCCGGCTTCGACCAGGGTCTCGTAACCCATCTTGATCAGCTCGACGGCACCGCCGCACAGCACGGCCTGTTCGCCGAACAGGTCGGTCTCGGTTTCTTCCTTGAAGTTGGTCTCGATGATGCCGGCCTTGCCGCCACCATTGGCCATGGCGTAGCTCAGCGCCAGATCACGCGCCTTGCCGCTCTTGTCCTGGTGCACAGCCACGAGGTGGGGCACGCCGCCACCCTGGGTGTAGGTGTTGCGCACGGTGTGGCCAGGGGCCTTGGGCGCCACCATCCACACATCCAGATCGGCGCGGGGCACGACCTGGTTGTAGTGCACGTTGAAACCGTGGGCGAAGGCCAGCGAGCCGCCTTGCTTGATGTTGGGCTCGACGTTGTTCTTGTAGACCTCGCCGATCTGCTCGTCGGGCAGAAGGATCATGACCACGTCGGCAGCCTTGACCGCCTCGTTCACTTCCAGGACGTTCAGGCCGGCCTTGCCGACCTTGTCCCAGGAAGCACCGCCCTTGCGCAGGCCGACCACGACCTTCACGCCGCTGTCGTTGAGGTTCTGTGCGTGTGCGTGACCCTGGCTGCCGTAGCCGATGATGGCCACGGTCTTGCCCTTGATCAGGGACAGGTCACAGTCTTTGTCGTAGAAAACTTTCATGCTTTGCTCCAATGGATTTGATGGGTTGTGCCGTTCTTCGCGAGCCTGTCGAAGGGCTCTCGGTACCCCGGCCCGCCACAAGGACGGGCCGGGGCTTCGACAGGCTCAGCGCGAACGGGCAAATGGCTGAGCCCCGAAACTGTCAGACGCGCAGGATTCTCTCACCCCGGCCGATGCCGCTGGCGCCCGTGCGCACGGTCTCCAGAATGGACGAGCGATCGATCGCCTCGAGGAAGGCGTCGTTCTTGCCTTGGTCGCCGGTGAGTTCGATGGTGTAGCTCTTCTCGGTCACATCGATGATGCGGCCGCGGAAGATGTCGGCCATGCGCTTCATTTCCTCGCGCTCCTTGCCCACCGCGCGGACCTTCACCATCATGAGCTCGCGCTCGGTGTAGGCCCCCTCGGTGAGGTCGACCACCTTGACGACCTCGATGAGGCGGTTCAGGTGCTTGGTGATTTGCTCGATGACGTCGTCCGACCCTGTGGTCTGGATCGTCATGCGCGAGAGGCTGGGGTCCTCGGTGGGCGCCACCGTGAGCGATTCGATGTTGTAGCCACGGGCCGAGAACAGCCCCACCACGCGCGACAGGGCGCCGGGTTCGTTTTCCAGCAGGACAGCGATGATGTGTTTCATGTGCGATTCCTCTTTTCGCCGCCCTCCCCTGCGCACGGTAATGCGCAGACTTGGCGGACAATAGATTCGTCTGAGGGGATGAAGCGGCGAAGGCTTTTCGCCGCCTCGCTTCGGGGATTACAGGTCTTCGGAACCCAGCAGCATCTCGGTGATGCCCTTGCCGGCCTGAACCATCGGGAACACGTTCTCGGTGGGGTCGGTGCGGAAGTCCATGAAGACCGTGCGGTCCTTGAGCTTGCGCGCTTCGCGCAACGCCGGTTCGACGTCCTCGGGACGTTCGATCAGCATGCCCACGTGGCCATAGGCCTCGGCAAGCTTGACGAAGTTCGGCAACGCGTCCATGTAGCTGTGGCTGTAGCGACCTTCGTAGTCGATCTCCTGCCACTGCCGGACCATGCCCAGGTAGCGGTTGTTCAAGGCCACGACCTTGATGGGCGTGTTGTATTGCAGGCAGGTGGACAGTTCCTGGATGCACATCTGCACCGAGCCTTCACCGGTCACGCAGAACACCTCGCTGTCGGGCTTGGCCAGCTTGATGCCCATGGCATAGGGAATGCCCACGCCCATGGTGCCCAGGCCACCGGAGTTGATCCAGCGGCGCGGCTCGTCGAAGCGGTAGTACTGGGCCGCCCACATCTGGTGCTGCCCCACGTCCGACGTGATGTAGGTGTCGGCATCCTTGGTCATGTTCCACAGCGTTTCCAGCACGTACTGCGGCTTGATCACGTCCTTGTTGCCACGGTCGTACTTCAGGCAGTCGCGCGAACGCCAGGCCTCGATGGTCTTCCACCACTCGGCCAGGGCCTTGTCATCGGGCCTCGCGGTGCTCTCGCGCACCATGCTGATCAGCTCGGTCAGCACGTCCTTGACGTCGCCCACGATGGGAATGTCGACCTTCACGCGCTTGGAGATGCTCGACGGGTCGATGTCGATGTGAATGATCTTGCGTTCGTTCTGCGCAAAGTGCTTGGGGTTGCCGATCACGCGGTCGTCGAAACGCGCACCCACGGCCAACAGCACGTCGCAGTTCTGCATGGCGTTGTTGGCCTCGATCGTGCCGTGCATGCCCAGCATGCCCAGGAACTTGCGGTCGGAAGCCGGGTAGGCGCCCAGGCCCATCAGCGTGTTGGTGACCGGGTAGCCCAGCATGTCTACCAGCGTGCGCAGCTCGTTGGTGGCGTTGCCCAGCAGCACGCCGCCACCGGTGTAGATGTAGGGCCGCTTGGCCGTCATCAGCAGTTGAAGCGCCTTGCGGATCTGGCCGCCATGGCCCTTGCGCACCGGGTTGTAGGAACGCATCTCCACCGAGTCGGGGTAGCCGTTGTAGGGCACCTTGTTGAAGGACACGTCCTTCGGGATGTCCACCACCACCGGGCCGGGCCGGCCGCTGCGGGCGATGTGGAAGGCCTTCTTCATGACCATCGCCATGTCGCGCGCATCCTTGACCAGGAAGTTGTGCTTGACGATGGGGCGGGTGATGCCCACGGTGTCGCACTCCTGGAAGGCGTCCAGGCCGATCGCGGCGGTGGGCACCTGACCGGTCACGATGACCATGGGGATGCTGTCCATGTAAGCCGTGGCGATGCCTGTGATGGCATTGGTCACGCCCGGGCCGGAGGTGACCAGGGCCACGCCCACGTCACCGGTGGCGCGCGCGTAGCCGTCGGCCGCGTGCACGGCGGCCTGCTCATGGCGCACCAGCACGTGCTGGATCGTGTTCTGCTTGTAGAAAGCGTCGTAGATGTGCAGCACAGCACCGCCGGGGTAGCCCCAGACGTACTTCACACCTTCGGCCTGGAGGGCCTTGATGAGGATTTCTGCGCCGCGGAGGTCTTGAGGGGCTGCGCCTTTAGCGGCGGCAGCCGAGGCCAGTTCGGCCTTGCTGATTTCCATGATGAACCTTTCGAGAATTTCTCTGACGAAAAACCTTGGGTGCCTCTTGACCCACTCTTGTGGAGCGGTTTCGAGACTTGAGACCAATGGCCATGAGCGGGCACATACCCCGCCGGACCCTGATCCGTTTGCCTTGTTTTGAATTGCAGCCGGCATTATCGCACTGCAACAAGGTTTTTCCAGCCGGGGCGTCAGAAGCCGCCCCAAAAAGGCGCCCGCATGTGCCGCAATGCGACAATTCCTGTCTTCCTTGCCGCCTTCGCGCCCGCCTCATGCCCGCTTCCCTGCCTGCCTCGACGACGCCCCCTTCCAGCGCCGAACCCAACCTGATGGCGCCCTCGCTGCGCCGCCGCATGGCCTGCTGGCTGTATGAGGGCATGCTGATGTTCGGCGTCGTGTTCCTCGCTGGCTACCTGTTTTCCACGCTCACCCAGACCCGGCACGCGCTGGACAACAGGCATGCCCAGCAGGCTTTCCTGTTCGTGGTGTTCGGCATCTACTTCGCCTGGTTCTGGGCCAAGGGCCAGACGCTGGCCATGAAGACCTGGCACATCCGCGTCGTGGACCGCCATGGGCGCGCGCTCACCCAGGCTCGCGCCCTGCTGCGCTACCTGCTGTCCTGGCTGTGGCTGCTGCCACCGCTGGCGGTCTCCGGCCTCATGGGCTTGCCTGGGGGCGAGTTGGCGGTGCTGCTGTGCGGCTGGATCGTCGTCTGGGCCCTGCTCTCGCGCTTCCATCCGCAGCGCCAGTTTCTGCACGATGCGCTCGCCGGCACCCGCCTCGTGCACCAGGCCCCGCCCCCTACACCGCCTCGTGCCAAGCGCTGAAAAGCAGTTTCCGATGAACAACCAAGAACCCGTTGACGCGCAGAAGCGCCGCACCGGCCTCACGCGCATGGCGCATGCGTTTCGCTATTCCCTGGCCGGCTTGCGCGCCGGCTGGGGCGAAACGGCTTTCCGGCAAGAGACGCTGGCCGCGCTGGTGATGATCCCGGCGGCGTTCTGGCTCGGCCGAAGCTGGGTCGAGACGGCCCTGCTGGCCGCCTCAGTGTTGCTGGTGATGGTGGTCGAACTGCTCAACACCGGCATCGAAACCGCCATCGACCGCATAGGTCCCGAATGGCACGATCTGTCCAAGCGCGCCAAGGACATGGGCAGCGCGGCCGTGCTGCTGAGCCTGCTGCTGTGCGCCGGCATCTGGATCGCCGCCCTGTGGACCCGCTGGTCCTGACCATTTTTCCCCTCACCTTCATGACTTCTCCCACCTTCTCCCTCTGCGTCTACTGCGGCTCGCGCCCCGGCGCACACCCAGCCTTCATCGACACCGCCCGCGCCGTGGGCGAATGGATCGGCAGCCGGGGTGGCCAACTCGTCTACGGGGGTGGCCGCAACGGCCTGATGGGCGTGGTCGCCGAAGCCACGCTCGCCGCCGGGGGCCGCGTGGTGGGCATCATCCCGAAGGCCCTGGTGGAAAAGGAGTGGGCACACCACGGCTGCACCGAACTGCACGTGGTGGACACCATGCACGAGCGCAAACGCATGATGGCCGAGCGCGCCGATGCTTTCGTGGCCTTGCCGGGCGGCATCGGCACGTTCGAGGAATTCTTCGAGGTCTGGACCTGGCGCCAGCTGGGTTACCACGACAAGCCCGTGGGCCTGCTCAACGTGGGTGGCTACTACGACGGCCTGGAAACCTTTTTGCGCACCGGCGTGGAGCAGCAGTTCATGAATGCCTGGCAGATGGACCTGATCCGCGTGGGCCGCGATCCGGCCAGCCTGTTGCCAGAGCTGGTGCAATCCGCCGGGCTGGCGCCCGCGCCGCGCATCGAGGCCATCTGAGCGTCGCGAAACCCGGCGCTCAGACCGCGGTTTCGTCCACTTCGCCGGTGCGGATGCGCACCACGCGCTCGACCGAGGTCACGAAGATCTTGCCGTCCCCGATCTTGCCGGTGCGGGCGGCGCGGATGATCGCGTCCACACAGCGATCGACGTCGTCGGTCTTGACCACGACCTCCACCTTGACCTTGGGCAGGAAGTCCACCACGTACTCGGCACCGCGGTAGAGCTCGGTGTGGCCCTTCTGGCGTCCAAAACCTTTCACCTCGGTCACGGTCAGGCCGGTCACGCCCTGCTCGGCCAGGGCCTCGCGCACTTCCTCGAGCTTGAACGGTTTGATGACGGCGGTGATTTGTTTCATGCGGAGGCTCCGAGGGGCGTTGCGGGGAAAGGCGTGTCTGGATTTCATTATGCCCAACGCTACGCACGACGTTTGCTCTGTGCCAGCCACAGTGGTGTGGCCCATCCATATCATGATGAATCAAGTCGGGCTGCCTATCCAGCCGATCCCCCCGCACGAACGCGGCGGGCATCGAGGTGGGCGAGATGCGTGCTGTAACGGAACTGCGCAAGCCTTAAGCCCGGTATTTGCTGGTGATCGGGTAGCGCCAGTCCTTGCCGAAGCTGCGGTGGGTCACGCGGATGCCCACAGGTGCCTGGCGGCGCTTGTATTCGTTGATGCGGATCAGGCGCACCACCTTGTCCACGTCGGCCCGCTCGAAGCCAGCGGCCACGATGCTCTCGGGGCTCTGGTCGTTTTCCATGTAGCGCTCGATGATCGCGTCCAGCACGGGGTATTCCGGCAGGCTGTCCTGGTCCTTCTGATCGGGTCGCAGCTCGGCGCTGGGCGGGCGCGTGATGATGCGCTCCGGGATCGGGTTGGCGCCCGTTCCATAGGGATCGTGCGCGTTGCGCCAGCGGGCCAGCTTGAAGACCATGGTCTTGGCCACGTCCTTGATGACGGCGAAACCGCCGGCCATGTCACCGTACAGCGTGCAATAGCCCGTGGCCATCTCGCTCTTGTTGCCGGTGGTCAGCACGATGCTGCCGAACTTGTTGGACAGCGCCATGAGCAAGGTGCCGCGGATGCGCGCCTGCAGGTTCTCCTCCGTCGCGTCCTCGGGCAGACCGGCGAACTCGCTCGCGAGGCTGGCCTTGAAGGCCTCGAACTGCGGCGCGATGGCGATCTCGTCGTAGCGCACGCCCATGCGCGCGGCCATGTCGCGCGCATCGATCCAGGAAATGTCGGCCGTGTAGGGCGACGGCATCATCACGGTGCGAACGCGGTCCTTGCCCAGCGCGTCGACCGCGATGGCCAGCACCAGCGCCGAGTCGATACCGCCCGACAGGCCCAGGATGGCGCCTGGGAATCCGTTCTTGCCCAGGTAGTCGCGCACGCCCAGCACCAGCGCATGCCACAGGTCGGCCTCCGGGCTGTGGGCGCGGTCGGTCTCGGCAGCGATCTGCCAGCCGGCGCCCTGGCGCGTGAAGGCCACATCGAACAGCGTCTCCTCGAAGCTCACCGCGCGACCAGCCAGAGCGCCGTCGGCACCGAGCACGAAGCTGCGCCCCTCGAAGACGATCTCGTCCTGCCCGCCCACCAGGTGCGCGTAGACCAGCGGCAGGCCGGTGGAGCGCACCCGCTCGCGCATGGTGGCTTCGCGCTCGCCGCCTTTGCCAGCATGGAAAGGCGAAGCATTGATGACGGCCAGCAGGTCGGCGCCGGCGGCCCGGGCGTCGGCAGCGGGGGCGTCGAACCAGGCGTCTTCACAGATCAGCAGGCCCACGCGCACGCCTTCCACCTCGATCACGCAAGGCGCGTGGCCCGGCACGAAGTAACGGCGCTCATCGAACACCTGGTAGTTGGGCAGCTCGCGCTTGGCATAGGTGTGGGTCACCCGGCCTTCGCACAACACGCTCGCCGCGTTGTGCAGGAAGGCCACGGCCACGCTGCGTTCGCGCCGCTCGATCACCGCCCCGGGGGCCCGCGCCGGATGTCCCACCACGATGTGCAGGCCTTTGAGGTGGGCCGTCCCGGCCGCGATGATTTTGAGGGCATCATCACACGCATCGATGAACGCTGGCCGCAGAAAAAGGTCCTCGGCCGCGTAACCGCAGAGGGCCAGTTCGGGCGTGAGCAGCAGGCGCGCGCCGCAGGCATGGGCCTGGGTGGCGGCATCGACGATTTTCCGGGCGTTGCCCACCATGTCGCCCACCACGAAATTGAGCTGGGCCACGCAAATGGAGAGTGTCATGGGGTCTGGAAACCTTGCAGGAAAGGCCGCGAAAACGCGGTGGGCGGGAGCCGTGTTTGTCTGAAATCGATTATGTCACCCGGGTCTTCGCCTCACCGCAGGCGGTCGATGCCGGGGCCTGGAACGCCCTGCTCGACCACGAGCCCGACCCCAGCCCCTTCATGCGCCACGAGTACCTGTCCGCGCTGCACGAAAGCGGCAGCGCGCGCGGGGCCACCGGATGGCAAGCCCAGTTCGTGACCCTGTGGCGCGACGACGTGCTGCGCGCGGCCTGCCCGATGTACCTGAAGAATCACTCCTACGGCGAGTACGTGTTCGACTGGGCCTGGGCCAACGCGTACGCCCAGCATGGGCTGGACTACTACCCCAAGGCGCTCGTGGCCGTGCCCTTCACGCCGGTGCCGGGTGCCCGCCTCCTGGCCCGCGACGAGGCATCGCGCGCAGCCCTGGTGAAAGCGCTGATCGAACGCACCCGCGAGGAACAGCTGTCGTCCCTGCACCTGCTCTTCGCGCAGCCCCAGGACATCGACGCATGCCATGCCGCTGGCCTGATGCTCAGGCACACCGTCCAGTTCCATTGGACCAACCACGATGCGAGGGGCCAGCCATTTGACGATTTCGAGCATTTCCTGGCCAGCCTGCAGCAGGAGAAGCGCAAGAAGATCCGGCAGGAACGGCGGAAGGTGGTGGACGCGGGCGTGCAGTTCCGCTGGTCGCGCGGCGCCGACATTTCGGACGCCGATTGGGACTTTTTCTACCGCTGCTATGAGCGCACCTACCTTGAGCACGGCAACGCGCCCTACCTGAACCGGGATTTTTTTCACCGCATGGCCAGGACCATGCCGCAGCACTGGCTGCTGTTCATCGCCGAACGCGAAGGCCGGCCCATGGCCTGCAGCCTGATCGGGATCGATGAAAAGACCCGCGTGGCCTACGGGCGCTACTGGGGGGCCCTGGAGCGGGTGGACTGCCTGCACTTCGAGGCCTGCTACTACCAGCCGCTGGCCTGGTGCATGGCCCACGGCTTCGTCCGCTTCGAGGGCGGCGCCCAGGGCGAGCACAAGATGGCGCGCGCCCTGCTCCCGGTGAAGACGACCAGCGCCCATTGGCTGGCCCATCCCGCGTTCGCCGACGCGGTGGAGCGCTTCCTGGAACGCGAAGGCCAGGGGATCGGGGAGTACCTCGATCACCTGGCCCTGCGAAATCCGCTCAAGGCAGCGCCCTGAGCCGGGGTTGATCAGGCCTTGTTGGCCTTGTTGTAGTTGGCGATGCCGTCCAGGATTTCCTTGTGGGCGGCGTCCTTGCCTTCCCAGCCGATCACCTTCACCCACTTGCCGGGCTCCAGGTCCTTGTAGTGCTCGAAGAAGTGCTGGATGGTGTTCAGGCGCATCGGGTTCAGGTCTTCCGGCCTCTGCCACTGGGTGTAGATCGACAGGATCTTGTCGGTCGGCACGGCCAGCACCTTGCCGTCTTCGCCGGCCTCGTCCTGCATCTTCAGGATGCCGATCGCGCGGCAGGGCACGACCACGCCGGGGATGAGGGGCACGGGCGTGATCACGAGCACGTCGACCGGGTCGCCGTCGCCAGAAATCGTCTGCGGCACATACCCGTAGTTGGTCGGGTAGTGCATGGCCGTGCTCATGAAGCGGTCCACGAAGATGGCGCCGGTTTCCTTGTCCACCTCGTACTTGATCGGGTCGGCGTTCATCGGGATCTCGATGATCACGTTGAACGATTCGGGAACATTTTTGCCAGGGGTGACGTTGTCAAGAGCCATGTTGATGAGGTCGTGGTTTGGAAAAGGGGCGTTTTCGACCCGGCAAGCGTGCCGGCGAACAAAGGCGCGCCTGGATTCGGCCCGGCGCGCCTAGGATTTACCCTGATTTTACCGACTCCACGCTGACAAACCCGACCACAAAGGATCGCCAAGTGGCATTTCCCCGCTAAATTCAAGGGGTTGGCCAATCGCCCTGTTTCAACGCTGTGCAACGCAGCGCAAACCGGCAGCGAGGAAGCAACGCAGCGGGGGCAGCCCCGGAGGCGTTGCCCCCTCCAAGTCGAAACAAGCAGGAGTAATTCTCATGGTTGGACAATCTGCGCTGATCTTTGCGTTGGTCTGCGGGCTGGTGGCCGTCATCTACGGCTTCTGGTCCCGCAGCTGGATTCTTTCTCAGGACGCGGGCAACGCCCGCATGCAGGAAATCGCCGGGGCCATTCAGACCGGCGCCGCGGCCTACCTCGCGCGGCAGTACAAGACGATCGGCATCGTCGGGGTGGTGCTGGCCATCCTCATCGGCGTCTTCCTCGACGGCCCCACCGCCATCGGCTTCGTGCTCGGTGCCGTGCTCTCGGGCGCCTGCGGCTTCATCGGCATGAACATCTCGGTGCGCGCCAACGTGCGCACCGCGCAAGCGGCCACCAAGGGCATCGGCCCGGCGCTGGACGTGGCCTTCCGCGGCGGCGCCATCACCGGCATGCTGGTGGTGGGCCTGGGCCTGCTGGGCGTGTCCGGTTTCTTCTGGTTCCTGGTCGGCAACGGCAACCTCACGCCAGCGGCCAACCTGGCCAAGCTGCTGAACCCGCTGATCGGCTTTGCCTTCGGCTCCTCGCTGATTTCCATCTTCGCGCGCCTGGGCGGCGGCATCTTCACCAAGGGCGCCGACGTGGGCGCCGACCTGGTGGGCAAGGTCGAGGCCGGCATTCCGGAGGACGACCCGCGCAACCCGGCGGTGATCGCCGACAACGTGGGCGACAACGTGGGCGACTGCGCCGGCATGGCAGCCGACCTGTTCGAGACCTACGCGGTGACGCTGATCGCCACCATGGTGCTCGGCGCCCTCATGGTCGCGGCCGCCCCCATGCAGGCCGTGCTCTACCCGCTGGTGCTGGGTGGCGTGTCGATCCTGGCGTCCATCGTCGGCTGCTTCTTCGTGAAGGCCAGCCCGGGCATGAAGAACGTGATGCCCGCGCTGTACAAGGGCCTGGCGATCGCGGGCGTGCTCTCGCTGATCGCCTTCTGGTTCGTGACCGCCTGGATCATGCCGGACAACGCCATCACCGCCACCGGCAGCCAGCTGCGCCTGTTCGGGGCCTGCGCCGTGGGCCTGGTGCTGACCGCCGCGCTGGTCTGGATCACCGAGTTCTACACCGGCACGCAGTACTCGCCGGTCAAGCACATCGCGCAAGCCTCGACCACCGGCCACGGCACCAACATCATTGCCGGCCTGGGCGTGTCCATGCGTTCCACCGCCTGGCCGGTGCTGTTCGTCTGCGTCGGCATCGTGGCCTCCTACACGCTGGCGGGCCTGTACGGCATCGCCATCGCCGCCACCGCCATGCTGAGCATGGCCGGCATCGTGGTCGCGCTGGACGCCTACGGCCCCATCACCGACAACGCCGGCGGCATCGCCGAAATGGCCGAGCTGCCCAGCAGCGTGCGCGACATCACCGACCCGCTGGACGCGGTGGGCAACACCACCAAGGCCGTGACCAAGGGCTACGCCATCGGCTCCGCCGGCCTGGCCGCGCTGGTGCTGTTCGCCGACTACACCCACAAGCTGGAAACCTACGGCCACCAGATCAAGTTCGACCTGAGCGACCCGATGGTGATCATCGGCCTGTTCATCGGCGGCATGATCCCCTACCTCTTCGGTGCCATGGCGATGGAGGCGGTGGGCCGCGCCGCCGGTTCGGTGGTGGTGGAGGTGCGCCGGCAGTTCAAGGAGATCCCCGGCATCATGGAAGGCACGGCCAAGCCCGAGTACGGCAAGGCGGTCGACATGCTGACCACGGCAGCCATCAAGGAGATGGTGATCCCCTCGCTGCTGCCGGTGGTGGTCCCCATCCTGGTGGGCGTGTTCCTGGGCCCGAAAGCGCTGGGCGGCCTGCTGATGGGCACCATCGTCACCGGCCTGTTCGTGGCCATCTCCATGTGCACCGGCGGTGGGGCCTGGGACAACGCCAAGAAGTACATCGAAGACGGCCACCACGGCGGCAAGGGCAGCGAGGCGCACAAGGCCGCCGTGACCGGCGACACCGTGGGCGACCCCTACAAGGACACGGCAGGCCCTGCCGTCAACCCGCTGATCAAGATCATCAACATCGTGGCGCTGCTGATCGTGCCGCTGCTGCCGCTGGCGGCCTGATCCCGCTCTCGAAGGTTCAAGGGGCCCGCTTCGGCGGGCCTTTTTTCTGGCTGGCCCCCGCCAGCAGGCGGACCACCGCGCTGGCACTCGGGGTGAGGCGATCGAGCTGGGCCGCTTCGCCCCGCTCGATCGCTTGCAGCACCAGTTCCTGGATGCCACCCACGGCCGCCACCGCCATGGTGGGGATAAGCACCTCACGCTCGGCGTTGATGGTCTCGAGCATGAAGTCGGCCAGGTGCTGCATCACCTCGCGGCGCACCAGGGCACCGGCCGGCCCGAGGTGGTGGATTTCCACGAACAGCATGCGGATCAGCTGCGGCCCGCTGGCCAGGTGCGCCAGGTACGCGCCCAAGGCATGTTCGACCTGGTCCTGCCAGGGGCGTTCGGGCTGCACGGCCTCGCGCAGGGTGCGCAGCGCGGAGGCGCTGGCCGCCCGGTACAGCTCGAGAAAGCAGGCATCCTTGTCCGCGAAATGCTCGTAGAACGTGCGTTTGGACACCCCCGCCTCGGCCACCACGGCCGCGATCGACGTGGCCGCCAGACCCTGGGCCGCCGCGACCGTGGCCATGGCCTGCAGCAGGCGACCGCGGTGTTCATTCGGCACGGTGGCGTCGGCGCTGCGGGTGTTTTTCGGCTTCATGGACGGGCATCTTAGGGCCTGCACTCCATTCTTCTCCGCTTGACAGGCCGAATCGAAACACGCACCATCGTGACTTGGTACGATGCGGTACCAATCCGTTTGTCAACCCACGCCCTACCATGACCGAACTCGTTGTCCGTCGCCTGCTGATCGATCTGGAACAACCGGTGGCCCGCCACTGGTGCGGCGGCGACGCCTTTCTGACCGCGTGGTTCAACGCGCTGTCGATGAGCTTTCCCATCGGCGAGCAGTTCTTCATCGACTCGGTGCGCAACGGCTTCAAGGCCCTGCCGCCCGAGCGCCAGGCCGAGCTGCAGGCCGAGGTCCAGGGTTTCGTGGGCCAGGAAGCCACCCACCGGCGCATCCACGCGCTGTTCAACGCGCAGATCGAGAAACACGGCCTGGTGAACGACTGGGAACCCCGTGCACGTGACCGCCTCCAATTGCTGGAGGGCGCGGACCCGCGCCACGGCCTGGCCATCACCGCCGCCAACGAACATTTCACCGCCCTCTTTGCCGAGTGGATGCTGTCTCATCCCCAGCTGCTGGACGGCAGCGAGCCGCGATTGAAAACCCTTTGGCTCTGGCACAGCGCCGAAGAGGCCGAGCACAAGTGCACCGCCTTCGACCTGTACCAGGCACTGGGCGGCAGCCACACCTGGCGCACGACCTGGATGCGCCGCATCACGCTGGTCTTTCTCACCGACACCTTGCGCCAGACGGTGAACAACCTCAAACGCGACGGCACGCTCTGGCGCTGGAGCACCTGGCGCAGCGCGGCCCGCCATATGCTTGGCCGCGACGGCCTGCTGCGCCAGACCTTCAAACCCTGGCGCGCCTACTTCCGCCGCGACTTCCACCCGGATCAGCAATCCAGCGAGCTCTCCGCCCACTGGCTGCGCGACAACGCCACGCAATACACCCGGGTGGGCCGCGCCGAGCCGGCCTGACCTGGGCCGCTCAGGCGGAATGCCCTCGCGGCAACACCGGTACCCCCGGGTGTTCCCGTGCGGCCCGGCGGTCACTCGCCCATAATCGGTCCATGTCCGAACGCGTCATTCCCCTGATCGACCAGCGCCTGGTCTCCGTGGCCGCGCGCGTCCCTCAGGTCGGCACAGCCCCGACCGGCCTGCTCGGCGACGCGCTGGGCCGCCCGCTGCGCGATCTGCGCATCAGCGTGACCGACCGTTGCAACTTCCGCTGCAGCTATTGCATGCCGAAGGACATCTTCGACAAGGACTACCCCTACCTGCCGCACAGCTCGCTGCTGACCTTCGAGGAAATCACGCGCGTGGCGCGCCAGTTCGTCGCGCACGGGGTGCAGAAGATCCGCCTCACCGGCGGCGAGCCGCTGCTGCGCAAGAACCTCGAAATCCTCATCGAACAGCTGGCCGCGCTGCGCACGGTGGAAGGCCAGCCGCTGGACATCACGCTGACCACCAACGGCTCGCTGCTCGCGCGCAAGGCGCACGCCCTCAAGGCCGCCGGCCTGCAGCGTGTCACGGTCAGCCTGGACGGGCTGGACGACACCATCTTCCGCGCCATGAACGACGTGGACTTCCCCGTGGCCGATGTGCTCGACGGCATTGCCGCCGCGCAGGCCGCGGGCCTGGGGCCGATCAAGGTCAACATGGTGGTCAAGCGCGGCACCAACGACCACGAGATCCTGCCCATGGCGCGCCACTTCCAGGGCACGGGCATCGTGCTGCGCTTCATCGAGTACATGGACGTGGGCGCCACCAACGGCTGGCGCATGGACGAGGTGCTGCCCAGCGCCGAGGTGGTGCAACGCATCCACCGCGAACTGCCGCTGGTGCAGCTCGGCGCATCGGCCCCCGGCGAAACCGCCGAGCGCTGGGCCTACGCCGACGGCTCGGGCGAGATCGGTGTGATCAGCAGCGTGACGCAGGCCTTCTGCAGCGACTGCAACCGCGCCCGCCTGTCCACCGAAGGCCAGCTCTACCTCTGCCTCTTCGCCAGCCAGGGCCACGACCTGCGCCACCTGATCCGCGGCAATGCCACCGACGAGCAGCTCGCCAGCGCGATCGCGGCGATCTGGCAAGGCCGCAGCGACCGGTACTCCGAACTGCGCGCCAGCCTGCCGCCGGAAGCCAGCACCGGCACCCGGCGGGTCGAAATGAGCTACATCGGCGGCTGAGCAACCAAATGATCCATTCCCATCAAATCACGGGCCTCGTGCTCGCCGGCGGCCGTGGCTCGCGCATGGGCGGCGTCGACAAGGGCCTGCAGAACTTCAACGGCACGCCGCTGGCGCTGCACGCCTTGCTGCGCCTGCAGATGCAGGAAGGCGGGCTGGTTGGCGGTCAGATGGTCAACGCCAACCGCAATCTGGCGGCCTACGAGGCCTTCGGCGTGCCGGTGTGGCCCGACACCCTGGACGGCTACGCGGGTCCCCTGGCCGGCTTCATGACCGGCCTGGAGCGCTGCGAAACGCCCTACCTGCTCACGGTGCCCTGCGATACGCCCCTCTTCCCGCTCGACCTCGCCCAGCGCCTGGCCCAGGCGTTCGAGGACGAGACCACCGAAATTGCCATGGCCGGCGCCCTGGAAGAAGACGGCCAGCTGCGGCCCCAGCCGGTGTTCTGCCTCATTCGGGTGGAGCTCATGGAAAGCCTGCTGGTCTTCACCCAGGCCGGGGGGCGCAAGATCGACCGCTGGACCGACCAGCACCGCACGGTGATCGTGCCCTTTGACCGCCCGGGCGACGACCCCAAGGCCTTCTTCAACACCAACACCCTGGCCGAACTGCACGCCCTCGAAAAGGGCTGAGCGCCCGGCCCTTCGTTCGTTTGTCCATGAAATCCATCGAGCAGATCGCGGCCGAACTGCAGGGCTACGACCCGCAGGCCATCAGCGCCGAACGCGTCAACGACTTCCTCTCCCGCCTTGTCGAGCCAGTCACGGCCACCGAAGACCTGGGCGTGTTCGACGCGCTGGGTCGCGTGCTGGCGCAGGACGTGGTCTCACCCATCAGCGTGCCGCCGCACGACAACTCCGCCATGGACGGCTTCGCCTTCGACAGCGGGCAGCTGCGCCCGGGCGAGCCGCTGGGCCTGCGCGTGGCGGGCACGGCCTTCGCAGGCAAGGCCTGGGCCGGCACCGTGGGCGTGGGCGAGTGCCTGAAGATCATGACCGGCGCCATCATGCCGCCCGGGCTGGACACCGTGGTGCCGCTCGAATTCGTGAAAGCAGAAGGTGATCGCGTCGTGGTGCCACCCGACGTGGTGAGCGCGGGCGACAACCGCCGCCTGCTGGGCGAAGACCTCATGGCCGGCGAAGCGGCCTTGCGCCAAGGCCAGACACTCGGCCCGGCGGCGCTGGGCCTGCTGGCCAGCCTGGGCCTGCCCACCGTGAGGGTGTTCCGCCGTGTGAAGGTGGCGTACTTCTCCACCGGTGACGAGATTCTGAGCCTGGGCGAAACGCCGCGCGAAGGCGCGGTGTACGACAGCAACCGCTACACCGTCTTCGGCCTGCTCACGCGCCTGGGCGTGGAGGTGGTCGACATGGGCGTAGTGCGCGACGAGCCCGCCGAGCTGGAAGCGGCCTTCCGCACCGCCGCCCTCAAGGCCGACGCCATCATCACCAGCGGCGGCGTGAGCATGGGTGAGGCCGACCACACCAAGGCCATGATGAAGCAGCTCGGCGACGTGGCCTTCTGGCGCATCGCGATGCGCCCGGGCCGCCCCATGGCGGTGGGCCGCATCGACGAGGCCGGCAAGAGCGCCGTGCTGTTCGGGCTGCCAGGCAACCCGGTGGCGGTGATGGTCACCTTCCTGGCCTTCGTGCGCCCGGCCCTGCAGCGCCTCATGGGCGCTTCACCCAGCGAACCCGTGCTGCTGCAGGCCCGCAGCGGCGAAGCCCTGCGCAAGAAGCCAGGCCGCACCGAGTACCAGCGCGGCATCGTCACCCGCTCGCCCGACGGCGCGCTCAGCGTGCGCACGACCGGCAATCAGGGTTCGGGCGTGCTGAGTTCGATGGTCGAAGCCAACGGCCTGATCGTGCTGCACCACGGCCAGGGCAACGTGGCCGTGGGCGACCCGGTGGACGTGATGATGTTCGACGGCGCGATCTGACCCGGCTCACTTGGCCGGAATGGCGGCGTCCGCGTGGCCGCCATCGTGCTGCGCGGCCTTCGCCTTCGAATGGGACTTGTCGCGCGAGAGCAGCGTGTACATGGTGGGCACCACGAAGATGGTGAGCAGCGTGCCCACGCTCATGCCGCCCACGATCACCCAACCGATCTGCTGCCGGCTCTCGGCCCCCGCGCCGGACGCCAGCGCCAGCGGAATGGCGCCCAGCACCATGGCGCCCGTGGTCATCAGAATCGGGCGCAGGCGCAGCGCGGCCGACTGCCTGACGGCCTCGAACTTCTCCAGCCCCTGGTCGCGCAGCTGGTTGGAGAACTCCACAATCAGGATGCCGTGCTTGGTGATCAGCCCCACCAGCGTGATGAGCCCGATCTGGCTGAACACGTTGATCGTGCCCCCGGTCAGCTTGAGCGCGAGCAGCGCGCCCATCATGGACAGCGGCACGCTGAGCATGATGATGAAGGGATCGACAAAGCTCTCGAACTGCGCCGCCAGCACCAGGTAGATGAACAGCAGCGAGAGCGCGAAGACGATGGCCAGCGAACCCGAGGCGTTGCGGAACTCGCGGCTCTGGCCGTTCAGGTCGGTGGTGTAGCCGGCGGGTAGCACCTCGCGCGCGGTCTTGTCCATGAACTGCAGCGCTTCGCCCAGCGCGTAGTCGGGTGCCAGGTTGGCGGTGATGGACGCGCTGCGGCGCTGGCCAAAATGGTTGAGCTCGCGCGGCACCACCACCTCGCTGATCTTCACCAGCGAGGCCAGGGGGATCATGGCGTCGTTGCGCCCGCGCACGAACAGGCGATCGATGTCCTCCGGCGTGCTGCGGTTGCCCGAGACCGTCTGCACCACCACGTCGTACTGCTCGCCGTCGCGCTTGTAGCGGGTGACGATGCGGCCACCCAACATGGTCTCGACCGTGCGCGCGATGGCGTCCACGTTCACGCCCATGTCGGCCGCGCGCTCGCGGTCCACGTCCATGCGGATCTCGGGCTTGTTCAGGCGAAGGTCGGTGTCGATCTGCACCAGGCCCGGATTCTTGCTCAGCTCGTCCTGGAAGCGGCGCACGGTCTGAGCCAGGTTCTCGTAGCTGTCGGAGGTGACGATCACGTAGTTGATGGGGCGCTCGCGAAAGCCCTGCCCGAGCGAGGGCGGTGTGATCGGGAAGGCGCTGATGCCGGGCAACGACGCCAGGCGCGGCGTGATCTCGCGCGCGATGCGCTGCGTGGAGCGATCGCGCTCTTCCCAGGGCAGCGCGCGCATGAACACCACGCCCTGCGCCACCGAGGGGTTGCCCACGTTGACGAAGATGCGGTCGAACTCGGGGTAGTCCTGGGCAATGTTCTCGATCGCCTCGGCGTACCGTCGGGTGTAGGCCAGCGTGGCGCCGTCGGGGCCGTTGATGTTGGCCAGGATCACACCGCGGTCTTCGATGGGCGCCAGCTCCTGGCGCATGGTCTGCAGCATCCACGCGCTGGCCAGCGCGCTGCCGGCCATCACCGCAACCACCAGCCAGCGCACCCGCAACGAGGCGGCCAACACCTGGCTGAAGCCACGCGTGATGGCGTTGAGCACGCGCTCCATGCCGCGGTCGAACCGGCCCGGGTTCGGGTTGTGCCGCAGCAGCTTGGAACACAGCATGGGTGAGAGCGTGAGCGCCACGAAGCCCGAGACCACCACAGCGCCGGCCAGCGCCAGTGCGAATTCGGCAAACAGGCGGCCGGTGCGGCCGGGCGTGAAGGCCAGCGGCGCGTACACCGCTGCCAGCGTGAGCGTCATCGCCACGATCGCAAAACCGATCTCGCGCGCACCCTGGATCGCCGCGTCGAACGGCTTCATACCGGCCTCGATGTGCCGGTAGATGTTCTCCAGCATCACGATGGCGTCGTCCACCACCAGGCCGATGGCCAGCACCAGGGCCAGCAGCGTGAGCGTGTTGATGGAGAAACCGAACATCGCCATCAGCGCGAACGCGCCGATCAGGCTGACCGGAATGGTCAAGAGCGGAATGATGGAGGCGCGCAGCGTGCGCAGGAACACGAAGATGACCAGCGCCACCAGCACCACGGCTTCGGCGATGGTGGTGTAGACCGCCTTGATCGAGCGGTCGATGAAGACCGAGTTGTCGTTGGCGATGTCCACGTTCACGCCCGCCGGCAGATCCTGCTTGACCTTCTCCAGCATCTGCCGCACGGCGGCCGAGAGCTCCAGCGGGTTGGCGGTCGCCTGCCGGATCACGCCGAGCGAGACCGCGTCGCGGCCATTGAGCCGCACCGAGGTGCGTTCGTCCTGCGGCGCCTGCACCACCCGCGCGACGTCGGCGATGCGGATGGTCTGGCCGTTGACGTTGCGGATCGCCACCGCCGAAAACTGTTCAGGCGTCTGCAGGTCGGTGGCGGCGGTCACGTTGAACTCGCGCAGCGTGCTCTCGATGCGGCCGGCCGGCACTTCCAGGTTGGAGCGGCGCAGCGCGTCTTCCACGTCCTGCACGGTCAGCGCGTAGGCGGCCAGGCGGTCCGGGTCCATCCAGATGCGCATGGAATAGCGGCGCTCGCCGTATACCCGCACCTCGGCCGCGCCGGGCGCCGTCTGCAGCACCGGCTTGGCCAGGCGGTTGGCGAAATCGCTGAGCTGCAGCGCGCTGTGCGTGTCAGAGGTAAGGGCCAGCCAGATCACCGGCGAGGCATCGGCCTCCACCTTGGCGATCACCGGCTCGTCCACGTCCTGCGGCAGGCGCTGGCGCACGCGGCTGACTTTGTCGCGCACGTCGGCGGCGGCCGAGTCGGGGTCGCGCTCGAGCTTGAAGCGCACCGTGATCTGGCTCTGCTCCTGGCGGCTGATCGAGGTGATCACGTCCAGCCCCTCGATGCCCGCGAGCGAGTCTTCCAGTGGCTTGGTGACCTGCGATTCGATCACCTCGCTGGACGCCCCGCCAAAGCGCGTGGAGACCGTGACGGTGGGCTCATCGATCTTGGGGTACTCGCGCACCGTCAGGCCGTTGAACGACACGATGCCCACCAGCAGGATGAGCAGGGACAGCACCGAGGCGAACACCGGGCGCCGGATCGAGATCTCTGGCAGTTGCATGCGAGTTCCCGAGGGTTCAGCGCGCCGGCGCCGGGGCCGTTTCAGCGGCGGCAAGCGCAGCCATGTTCACGACCCGCACCGCAGTGCCATCGCGCTGCAGCCGCTGCTGGCCTGCGATCACCACGGTGTCACCCTGCCGCAGGCCGCTGACCACCTCGACATCCGACCCCCGGCGCGCGCCCAGGGCCACTTCCACCCGGCGCGAGTGGCGCTTCTTCGCGTCGCCCTCGCCCTGTTCGTCGAGCACGTAGGCGTACTGCTTGCCGGCCTGGGGCACCAGGGCTTCCTCAGGCACCACCAGCGCGCGCTCGTTGACCGAGAAAACGATCAGCACGCGCGCGAACATGCCTGGGCGCAGCACGTTGTCGGCCGCGGGCGGCATGACGGCCCGCACGGAAATGGAGCGGCCATTGGCGTCGAGCAATGGGTCCACGGCCAGCACCTTGGCTTCGAACGAGCGGCTCGGCAAGGCATCGAGCTGCACCTGCACCACCTGGCCCGGGGCAAGCTGGGCCTGGTAGCGCTCCGGCAAGCGGAAGTCCACCGTGAGCATGGACGTGTCCTCGAGGTTCACGAGGTTGTCGCCGTCCTTCACGTAGGCGCCCAGGTTGATGCTGCGCAGGCCCACGGTGCCCGCGAACGGGGCGGTGATGCGCATGCGCTGCAGCCGCGCGTCGGCCAGCGCCACCTGGGCTTCGGCCACCTGCAGGTTGGCCTGGCTTTCCTCCACCACGCGCTGGGCCACGAAGTTCTGCGCCACCAGCTCCTGGTTGCGCTTGAGGTTGGCGCGCGCGATGGACAGCTGGGCCTGTGCCTGGCTCAATTCGGCGCGCTGCAAGGTGTCGTCGAGTTGCACCAGCAACTGGCCCGCCTTGACCCGGGCGCCGTCCGCGAAGACGATCCGGGCCACCCGGCCACTGGTCTCGGGCTTGAGCGTCACGCTCTGGCGGGAGCGCAGGGTGCCCACGGCCTGGGCGTCGTCCTGCAGCCGGATGGCCTTCACCCGCGTCACCTCCACGCCGGGTGCGCCACCGGCCGCTGTACCGGAAGCGCCCGGTCCGGCGCCGGCCACAGGCGGGGTTGTGGTATCCCGGTTCTGCAGCCACCAGGCCGCACCGGAGGCCAGACCGATGCCAACGACGGCCACCACCACGTAAAGCGCTTTGTTCGCCATGGATTCCACTGCCGGGGGGAAAGGACGCCCTACCCCCATGGGGTATGGCACAGATCGTTGAAACGAAATGTAGCAGTGGGTGAGCTCCGCCGGTGACGGGATTTCCCCTGTAGGACTCAGGCCGGCACGCCCCGGTTGGCCAGGGCGTCGGCCCGTTCGTTGCCCGGGTCGCCGGCATGGCCCCTGACCCAGTGCCATTCGATCTGGTGGGGGCCGGCGTGCACCAGGCCATCGAGCTTGCGCCAGAGGTCGGCGTTCTTCACCGGCTGCTTGGCCGCCGTGACCCAGCCCTTGCGTTTCCAGCCATGGATCCATTCGGTGATGCCCTGGCGCACGTACTGGCTGTCAAGGTACAACGAGACCCGGCAAGGGCGCTTGAGCGCCGCCAGGCCTTCGATCACCGCGGTGAGTTCCATGCGGTTGTTGGTGGTTTCTCGCTCGCCGCCCCACAACTCCTTCTCGAAACCCTCTGACTTGAGGTACACGCCCCAGCCGCCAGGCCCGGGGTTGCCCTTGCAGGCACCGTCGGTGTAGATCACCACGTGGTTCAAAAAAAGCTCCTGAATGCAAAAAGGGAACAAGGCGCGGCGGCGTCAGTGCCGGTGGGTCACCGGCACTGGGGCGGCCGAGGTGGCGCGCCTGGGCTTCCAGGCCGGGCCCAGCAGGCGCATGCCGCGCACGCGCTTGACCGCCACCACGAAATACACCGCGCCAAAAATGGGCCACCAGCGGGCACCCGCGCGGTCCAGCCAGGCATAGCGTTGCAACCAGGTGTCGGTGCGCATCGCCGGGCGGTAGCAGCCAAAGCGGTCCGACTCTACTTCAAAACTGAGCAGTCTCAGCCAGTCGCGCAGGCGCCAGGGACCGATGAAATCCCCTGCTTCAGGCAGGTACAGGCTGGAGGCGCTGAAGGCGTTGAGACCCAGCCGGGCGCAGAACCGGCCGCGCCCCTGGCGCAGGCCCCACAGGCTCGCGGGGTTGAAGCCCGAAATCACCACCCGACCTTCGGGCACCAGCACGCGCTCCACTTCGCGCAGCACGTGGTGCGGGTCGGCGCTGAACTCCAGCGTGTGGGGCAGCACCACCAGGTCCAGGCTGGCCTCGGGGAACGGAAGGGCTGCCGCGTCGGTGATCAGGGCCACGCGCGGGGCGCTGTCTTCAGCCCCGGTCTGCAACACCTCGGGCAGGGCCAGCCAGCGGTGCGGCATGCGGTTGGCTTGTAAGCCCGCCAATTCGGGCAAACCGAGCTGCAAGGCGTTGTAGCCAAAGACATCGGCCACCGCCAAGTCGAACTGAGCCTGCTCCCACGCCAGCAGGTACTGGCCGGGAGCGGTCGAAAACCAATCGGTCAACCCTATAATTTTTGCGGTCATGTGCGGTGGGGCCGAAGCCGGTTCGGGCAGGAAGTCTGCGACACTGCAAACCACCGGGAAGGCCAGCCCCGCACTCTACACGCCCTACCCGACATCCGCCCCATGCACCTCATTCCCATCCCGGCCTTCAGCGACAACTACATCTGGGCCCTGCACGACGGCGCCCAGGCGCTGGTTGTGGACCCTGGCGAAGCCGCGGGCGTGACCCGGTGGCTGGAACAGGAAGGCCTGCGGCTGGACACCATCCTGATCACCCATCATCACGCCGACCACACCGGTGGCGTGGCCGAACTGCGCGAGGCCACCGGCGCGCGCGTGATCGGCCCGGCCTTCGAGCCCATGCCCGAACCGCTGCTGCGCGTCGGCGAAGGCGAGTCGGTGGCGGTGCTCGGCCTGCGCTTCGAGGTGATCGAGGTGCCGGGGCACACCGCCGGCCACATCGCCTACTACACGCCCGCCATGGATGGCGCCCCGCTGCTGTTCTGTGGCGACACGCTGTTCTCGGGCGGCTGTGGCCGCCTGTTCGAGGGCACGCCCGCCCAGATGCTGGACTCCCTCACCCGGCTGGCCGCCCTGCCCGCCTCCACCCGCGTGTGCTGCACCCACGAGTACACGCTGTCCAATCTCAAGTTCGCGCAGGCGGTGGAGCCCGGCAATGCCGAGTTGGCGGCCTACACCGCCCACTGCCAGGCGCAACGCGCACAGAACTTTCCCACGCTGCCCAGCTCCATCGGGCTGGAAAAACAGATCAATCCTTTCTTGCGCACCGGCGAAACCGCCGTCGTGCGCTCCGCCCAGGCCCACGAGCCGGGCATTGCCACCGATGCCGTGTCGGTTTTCGCCACGCTTCGCGAATGGAAAAACGTTTTCAGATGACCCCTGCCTTCCCGACCGCCCTTCCCGCTCCCGCCTGTGCACCCCTGTCCGCCGGCCCCGCCCGCCGCTGGCTGACGCTGGCCGGCACGGCCCTGGTGCTGCTCGTGTCCGGCTGTGCCACCACGGCGCTGCCCGAGGCCGGCAGTGGCACCACCGGCACGCCCAGCGCCACACCCCCCGTCAGCGCCAGTGCGCCGCGCCTGCCCTCGTACCGCCTGCCCAGCGATGTGCCCCTGAGCACCATCGGCACGGCCGAAACCGCCCTCCCCAGCGTGGCGACGCTGGACGCCCCGGCCGACCTCTGGGACCGCATCCGCCGTGGCTTCGCCATGCCCGACCTCGAAGGCGACCTGGTGCGCGACCGGGAGCAGTGGTACGCCACCCGACCCGACTACATGCAGCGCATGACGGAGCGCTCCAGCCGCTACCTGTTCCACATCGTGGAGGAGATCGAGCGCCGCAACATGCCCATGGAGCTGGCCCTGCTGCCCTTCATCGAAAGCGCCTTCAATCCGCAGGCCGTCTCCAGCGCGCGCGCCGCCGGCATGTGGCAGTTCATGCCCGCCACCGGCCAGTCGTTCGACCTCAAGCAGAACGCCTTCCGCGACGATCGGCGCGATGTGCTCGCCTCCACGCGGGCCGCGCTCGACTACCTGCAGCAGCTGTACGGCCGCTTCGGCGACTGGCACCTGGCGCTGGCGGCGTACAACTGGGGCCAGGGCAACGTCAACCGCGCCATCACCAACAACCAGCGCCTGGGCAAGCCCACCGGCTATACCGACCTCAACATGCCGGCGGAAACGCGCCTGTACGTGCCCAAGCTGCAGGCGGTGGAGAACATCCTGGCACGGCCGGAGGCCTATAACACCACCCTGCCCCTGATCGGCAACCACCCCTTCTTCGACACCGTCGCGCTGGAGCGCGACATGGATGTCGCCCTCATCGCCCGCCTGGCCGAGGTCGCGGAAAAAGACTTCCGCGCGCTCAACCCCTCGCTGCGCCAACCCATCGTGATGGCCGCCGGCACGCCCCATGTGTTGCTGCCCTGGGACAACGCGTTGATCTTCCAGCGCAACCTGCAAGCCTACACCGGCCCCCTGGCCAGCTGGACGGCCTGGGTCGTGCCCACCACCATGTCCGTGGCCCAGGCCGCGGACCGGGCGGGCATGAGCGAAGCCGAGCTGCGCGCGGTCAACAACATTCCGCCGCGCATGCAGGTGCGCGCCGGCTCCAGCCTGCTCGTGCCACGCACCGACAAGCGCAACGGCGATGTGCCGGTGCACGTGGCCGACAACGGCCAGATCAGCTTCCAGCCGGAGGTCATCCTCAAGCGCACCACCGTCAGGGCGCGCAAGGGCGAGAACCTGACGCGCCTGGCCCAGCGCTATGGCGTGAGCCCGGTGAGCGTGGCGGGCTGGAACAAACTGGCCGTGAACGCAGCACTCAAACCGGGCCAGCGCATCACCCTCATGCTGCCGCAGCGGGTCGCGGTCGCCAAGGCCGCCTCACCGAGCAAGGCCCCTGCCAAGAAGTCGGCCACGGCCACGCCGGCGCGCAAGGCCTCGCCCACCGCGAGCAAGCCGGTGAAGACCAAGTCCAAGACCGCCACCAGCGCGAGCAAGACGCGCGTGGCGTCCAGCGGCAAGTCCGACAAGAAGAACTGAGCGACCGGGCGCTCGCGCCAGGATCAGGCCCGGAACCGGGCCTTGGCCTTGCGCGCGAAGTCGTTGGTGAAGGTGAGCGCCAGATCCACACGCTGCAGCGAGCCGGGCTCCTCGAACTGCGCCAACATGCGCGCCGCCGTGGCCGGCCCGGTCTCGGGCATCATGCCGTCGACCGTCCAGGCCTCGCGCACGCGGGCGAAGGCCGCCAGGTACAGCGCACGGTCACCCTGAAAGTAGCGCTCGGGCACCACCTTGATGATGTCGGATGGACCCGCGGTCTGCAGCCATTTGAGCGCGTGCACCATCGCATCGGCCATCGCCTGACTGGCCTTGGGGTACTGCGTCAGAAAGCTCCCCGGCGCGCACAGACAGCCGGAAGGCAAGGGACCGCCAAAGACCTCAGCCGTGCCGCGCGTGCTGCGCGTGTCGGCCACCACCTTGAGCGCACCCATCTGCTCCAGTTGCGTCACGGTCGGGTCGGTGTAGCTGATCGCATCGAGCTCACCGCGGCGAAACGCCTGAACCGCCGCCGCGGCATTCGCCAACGGCACGTAGCGCACATCGGCAGCGCGCAGCCCGACCTTGCCCAGCACCAGGCTCGCCACGCGGTGCGAGGCCGCACTCGTGGCCATCACGCCCACGCGGCGGCCGCGCAAGTCGGCCACCCCGCCGCTGTGGCCCATGGTCTCCAGCGACACCCCCACCACCACCTGCGGCGCTCGCCCCTGCAACACGAAGGACTGGAGGTTCTGGCCGCGCGCCTGCAGTGCGATCGTGTTCGGGTACGGACCGGACAGCACATGGGCCGCACCGCTCTGCAAGGCGTGCAGCGACTGGGCCACATCGGGAAACTCGCGCACCTCCACATCGATACCTTCCTGGGCAAAGTACCCGAGGCGTTCCGCGATGGTCAGTGGGAGGTAGCAGAACGAGGAGCGGCTATCGACCGCAATCGCCAGTTTGGGCGCACCGGGTCGAGGTGTGGGTGGCGCCGCAGAGGCCGGCGCCGGCTGCGCGCGCAAGGACGGTACGGCGACCGACGCCACGCTCAACGCACAGACACGTCCCCAGTTTCGGCGACTCCACATGACCCGGTTTCCTCTCTCGGCACATTCTTTGGATGAGCCTTGAGACTAGGGGGCGGGCCGCAAACCCGCATCAGGACCAATCCCGAGCGGGTTTGTACCGAGCAATTGCAAGCTGATGTAACGACGTCGAACGCAAGCGCGCGTCAAACGAAAAGGATCGCGAGATTGACGATCAGCGCCAGGGTCCACGCGAGGCTGCGCGCCGTGGCGAGGTTGGCCACGTACATCATGATGTAGAGCACCCGCAGCACGACAAACAGAAAGGCGAGAACGTCCAGGCGAACCTGTGAAGCGCCGAGCTGGTGCGCGATGATCACGGCGCCAATGAAGAACGGCAGCGCCTCGAAACTGTTGGCCTGCGCGGCGTTCGCGCGGGCCCGCCAGTCGCTCTGGCGCGCCAGCCATTCGCGCGGGTGCTGGTTGTCGAAACCACCATCGCGGCGCGGCTTGGAGAACGTGCCCGATTTGGCGAGCCACGCGCAACCGATCGGCAACAGCGATGCCACCACCACCGCCCAATACGCCACGGTCAATCCTGCCAATTTCATGATGAAGCGCTTTCGAGAAGAAATGGCGCCGGGTCAGCGCCGGTCCACCAAGGCATGGGCAATCGTGCCCAGGTCCACGTACTCCAGCTCGCTGCCCACCGGCACACCCCGGGCCAGGCGGGTCACCTGCACATCCGTGCGGCCCTTAAGCGCCTGTGCGATCACGTGGGCCGTGGTCTCACCTTCGGCTGTGAAGTTCGTGGCCAGGATGACCTCGCGCACCTCGGGCTCCCCTTGTTCGGCGGGCGCGCTGATGCGGTCAAAGAGTTTCTGCAGACCGATGTCGCGCGGGCCCACGCCATCGAGCGGGCTGAGCTTGCCCATGAGCACGAAGAACAGGCCTTTGTAGGCACCGGTGCGCTCCATCGCTGCCTGATCGGCGGGTGTCTCCACCACGCAAAGCTGGCTGCGGTCGCGCCGGGGATCGCGGCAGGTGGGGCAGATGTCGTCTTCGGTGAAGGTGTGGCACAGGCTGCAGTGCTTCACCGAGCTGGCCGCGCGCTCCAGCGCGCGGGCGAGCTGCACAGCGCCGTCGCGGTCGTGCTGAAGCAGGTGGAAGGCCATGCGCTGCGCCGACTTCACTCCCACGCCGGGCAGGCGGCGCAACGCCTGCACCAGCAGTTCGAGCGAATGGTTTTCAGCCATCGGTGAGCGAAGGGGCCCGCGCGATGGGGATCAGAACGGGAACTTCATGCCGCCCGGCAGACCGGGCATGCCGGCCGTGAGCTTGCCCATCTTCTCGGCGGAGGTTTCTTCGGCCTTGCGCACCGCGGCGTTGAACGCGGCGGCCACGAGGTCTTCCAGCATGTCCTTGTCGTCGGCCAGCAGGCTGGGGTCGATGGTGACGCGCTTGACGTCGTGCTTGCAGGTCATGAGCACCTTCACCAGGCCCGCGCCCGATTCGCCCGTGACCTCGATGAAGGCCAGCTCGTCCTGGGCTTTCTTCAGGTTGTCCTGCATGGCCTGGGCCTGCTTCATGAGGCCGGCGAGTTGTCCTTTGTTGAACATGGTCTTCCTAACGTTCCGAGTGAAAAAAGAAAAGAGGCTCAGGCCGTGGTGATGGCCTTGAGGGTACCGGGCACGATTTTGCCGCCAAAGTCGCGCATCATGGTCTGGACGAAGGGGTCGTTCAGGATGTGCGCCTCGGCCTCGCGCTGGCGGCGCGCCGCTTCCGCCGCCACGCGGCGCGCGGGCGAGTCCGAAACGCTGCCGATCTCGACCGAGAGGCGCACCTCGTGGCCGATGGTCTTCAGCGCCGTGGCCAGGCGTTCGCGCGTATTGCCCTGGTTGAGCGAGCTGCGCTCCACGCGCAGCATCCACTGGTCCGTGTCGCGCGCGATCAGTTGCGATTGCAAGCCCAGTTCGCGCACCAGCGCGGTGATGGCTTCCGCGCGCACGAGCTGCATTACCGTCTCGAACCAGAAATCGCCTTCGACGCTGCCCCCGGGCGCGGCGGGCAACACAGTTTGTGTGCCGTGTTCGTCGCGGGCCTGTGGCTGATCTGCAGGGCCGGGTTCACCGGCATCGCGCACCGGGATGGCCATGACACGGGGTGGCGCCGGTTCGGCCTCTTCCCAGGGTGGACCATCGTCCTCGGGCCAGGGCGCATCGTCCACCGGCTCGGCGGGCATCTGCGGCGCGGCGGCGGGTGCCGACACAGCCATCGCAGAGGGCTGCGGCGCCCTCACGGGCGCGCGTGGAGCAACGGCCGGCGGCGGGTTCACCACCGGCAAATGCACCATCGGCACCGGCGTGGGCGCCAACGCAGCCGCGGGTGCAGCCACCTCCGCGACGGGCGCTTCAGCCGTTTTCAGTGTTTTTTTTTCCGCCGCGGCGCTGACAGCGGCCGTGTTGGCGGGTTTGAAGGCCATCAGCCGCAGCAGCACCATGGTGAGCGCGGCGTACTCGTCGGGGGCCAGGCCCAGCTCGGCGCGCCCGTGCAGGCACAGGCTGTAGAGCAGTTGCGTCTCGTCGGCCGGCAGGCTTTGCGCCAGCCGCGCGATCTGCGCTTCATCGGGGTCGTCCAGGCCTTCGGCCTGGGCGCGGTCGGGCACGGCCTGCAGCACGGCCATGCGCTGCAGCACGCCGGTCATCTCCTCCAGCGTGGACGCGGCGTTCAGGCCATTCACGCGCAGCGCGTCCACGGTATCGACCACCGTGGCGCCATCGGCGCGGGCCAGCGCATCGATCAGGCGCAGCACATAGGAGCGGTCCACCGCGCCCAGCATCTGGCGCACCGTGACCTCCTGCAACTGCCCGCCGCCAAAGGCAATCGCCTGGTCGGTGAGCGAGAGCGCGTCGCGCATGGAGCCGCGAGCGGCGCGAGACAGCAGGCGCAGCGCCTGCACCTCAGCAGGCACGTTTTCGGCTTGCAACACCTGTTGCAAATGCTCCAGCACGGTTTCGGGCGCCATGGGACGCAGGTTGAACTGCAGGCAGCGCGACAGCACGGTCACCGGCACCTTCTGCGGGTCCGTCGTGGCCAGCACGAACTTGAGGTACTCGGGCGGCTCCTCCAGCGTCTTCAACATGGCGTTGAACGCCGTGTTGGTCAGCATGTGCACCTCGTCGATCATGAAGACCTTGAAGCGCCCCTGCACCGGCTTGTAGACCGCCTGCTCCAGCAGGGCCTGAACTTCGTCCACGCCCCGGTTGGAAGCGGCATCGAGCTCGGTGTAATCGACGAAACGGCCACTGTCGATGTCGGTGCAGGCCTGGCACACGCCGCAAGGCTCGGCGGTGATGCCGCCCTGCCCGTCGGCACCCAGGCAGTTGAGCGACTTGGCCAGGATGCGCGAGACCGTGGTCTTGCCCACGCCACGCGTCCCGGTAAACAGGTAGGCGTGGTGCAGGCGCTGGGTCGTCAAGGCATTCGAGAGCGCTTGCACCACATGGCCCTGCCCCACCATTTCGGTGAAATTGCGCGGGCGGTATTTGCGGGCCAGGACGACATAGGACATGGCGACGATTCTAAGCGGCGGGGTATTGCAAGGCGATCCGGCATCGGCACACCCCATCGCCTACAATCGACCTCGACGGGCCTTCCCGCATGGTGAAGCGGCCAACCGGGTCAGGTGGGGAACCAAGCAGCCCTAACTGTGAATCCAGTGCCGGGGTCAAGGCTCGTCACCTTCTTCTCTTCCCACCATGTCCGTGCGCGATCCCGCCTCCATTGCCAGCTGGCATGCCCACGTGTATTTTGGTGCGGACACGCGCGATGCCGCCTGGGCTTTGCGCGAAGTCATCGCCGCCGAACTCGCCGCCCACGTGCAGATCGGGCGCTTCCATGAAAAACCGGTCGGGCCGCACCCGGCCTGGACCTACCAGGTGGCTTTCGATGCCGACGAGTTCGCTCACGTGGTGAGCTGGCTCGCCCTGAACCACGCTGCGCTGGATGTGCTCATCCACCCCAACACAGGCGACGCGCTGAGCGATCACCGCGACGGCGCGCTGTGGCTGGGCAAGTCCTATCCCTTGAACCTGCAGGCCCTGGTGGACTGAACGGCCGGCGATGAACCCCTGGATCCTGCTCGGGCTGGCCATTGCCGCCGAAGTCGTCGGCACCTCCGCCTTGAAGGCCAGCGAGGGCTTCAGCAAGCTCTGGCCTTCGGCGATCGTCTTGGTGTCCTACGGCGCGGCGTTCTACCTGCTGTCGCTGACCTTGCGCACCATTCCCGTGGGCATCGCCTACGCCGTCTGGTCGGGCGTGGGCGTGGTGCTCATCGCATTGATCGGCTGGCTGGTGTTCGGCCAGAAGCTCGATGCCGCCGGCATGCTGGGCATGGGCCTGATCGTGGCGGGCGTCCTGGTGCTCAACCTGCTCTCGAAAAGCTCGGCCCACTGAATCAGGTGGCCAGCCAGTGGCGCACGCCCTCACCGGCCGCCACCCCACTGGCCAGGCAGGCCGTCAGCAGATAGCCCCCGGTGGGCGCTTCCCAGTCGAGCATTTCGCCTGCACAGAACAGGCCCGGTCGCGACCGCACCATCAGGCCATCGTCCAGCCCCTCCCAGCGCACGCCACCGGCGCTGCTGATGGCTTCGTCGATGGGCCGCGTGGCGACCAGCGTGATGGGCAAGGTCTTGAGCGCGGTGGCCAGTCGGGCAGGCTCGTGCATCGCGTCCTTGCTCAGCAATTCGTTGACGATGGCCATCTTGATGCCCTCCAGGCCGAGCCGGCTCTTGAGGTGGCTCGAGAGGCTGCGCGATCCGCGCGGATGCGCGACCTGGGCCAGCACCTGTTCGGCCGTGCGGTCGGGCAGCAGGTCCAGTTCGAACGTGGCCCGGCCCTCGCGCGCGATCTGATCGCGCAACTGGCCCGACATGGCATAGATCAGGCTGCCTTCGACACCGGTGGCCGTGGCGACGAATTCGCCCTTGCGCTGAAAACCGTTCGCCAGGCTGTCCGTGAACCGCACGGCCACCGACTTGAAAGGCTGGCCCGCGAAACGCTCCAGGAAGAAAGGGCTCCAGCCGCCCGCCACGTCGAAGCCGCAGTTGCTGGGCTGCAGCGGCGCCACGTCAACGCCCTCGGCTTGCAGCCGGGGCACCCAGGCACCGTCGGAGCCCAGGCGCGCCCAGCTCGCACCGCCCAGCGCAAGCACGGTGGCGCGAGACTGCACCCGCAGCGGCTCCTGCGGTGTGTCGAACACCAGGGCTGTGCCGTCCCAGCCGGTCCAGCGGTGGCGCATGTGGAAGCCCACTGGCGTGCCACCGGCCTCGGGATGGCGCAGCCGGTGCAGCCAGGCTCGAAGCAGCGGCGCGGCCTTCATGTCGGTGGGAAAGACGCGCTGGGAGCTGCCCACGAACGTGCTGATGCCCAGGCCGGTGGCCCAGTCGCGCACGGCCTGCGGCCCGAAGGTCTCGAGCAGCGGGCGCAGCCGGCCTGCCTGCGCGCCGTAGCGGCCCACGAAGGCCGGCAGCGCCTCGGCGTGCGTGAGGTTCATGCCGCCCTTGCCCGCGAGCAGGAACTTTCGGCCCACCGAAGGCATGGCGTCGAACAGGTGCACATTGAGGCCGGCGCGGCCCATGACTTCGGCGGCCATCAGGCCGGCGGGACCACCGCCGATGACGGCCACATCGACTGGCAGAAAAGAATTCGAATCGGTCATGAAGAACTTGATGCAGCGGCCAGCTCGATGAGCCGGCCCTGAGCGTTGATGAAGGCCAGCCGCACGGTTTCGCCCGGCCGGGCCTGCGCCAGGGCCTGGCGGTAGCCCTCCATCTGCGCGAGCAGCTCGGGCTGGCGCTCGGGGTGGGCGGCGCTCTTGTAGTCCAGCACCCACCAGTCGCCGCTGTCGCGGCGGCGCACCAGGCGGTCCAGCCGCAGCAACTCGCCCTGGTGAAAAAGCTCGACCTCGTTGCCCCAGTGGTTGAGCGCCTCCGCGTCCCAGGCCCAGGCGGCCTCGCCGCTCACGATGCGTTGGGCCATGGCGAGCACATCGCGCGCCTGGGCTGGGTCGAGCGCGAACTCGCGCGCCACGGCCTGCGTGTGTTCGGGTGCCCAATCGAAACCCTGGGCCGGCGTGGGCCGCCACTCCAGCAGGCGGTGCAGCGCCAGGCCAATGCGGTTGGCGGTGTCGTCCACGGGCAGTGCGACTTCCGCATTCACCACGGCGGCGGTCTCCACTGTCAGAGGAGGCAAGCTCGGCAGGTGGAAGACCTGGGCTTGCACCGAAGGGGTGCCATCGGCGTCCGCCGCGGGCAACGGTGCCTCCAGCGGCGCGGCCAACGGCTGCAAGCGTGCGTACCAGGTGGTGGTGCCGCGCTTGTGCGGTTCAAAGCTGGAGATCACCAACCGCGACTCGGCGCGCGTCAGGGCCACATAGAGGGCGTTGAGTTCCTCCAGCGAGCGCGCCTGCTGCTCCTGCTGCAAGGCCTCCACCGCGCAGGCTGGTGGCGATTTTTCGCTGGCCAGGAACACGAAGCGGCGGGGCAGCGGGTCTTCGCCCGGCCAGTCCACCAGCACGCCCATGCTCTCGGGCCGGGCGGAGCCGGAATCGGTGTCGAGCATCAGCACGGTGTGGGCTTCCAGGCCCTTGGCCCCGTGGATGGTGAGCAGGCGCACAGCCCCGGGCGTCTGCACCGCGGTGGCCTTGATGCCACCCGCCTTGAGCGCGCGCACGAAGCGGTACGGGGTGAGGAAGCGGCCGCCATCCTGCGCGAGCGACTGGGTCAGCAGATCGCGCAGTTGGGCGAGCACGGCGGCGCGCTGGCTCGCTGGCACGGCTTGCGCGAAGCGCGCGAGCACGTCCCCATGGTCGTAGAGAGCCGACAGCGCGTCATGAGGCGGCAGGCTGAGCAGCCAGCCCCGGTAGAGCGCGAGGCGCTGCGCGGTGTCCTGGAGCCGCGCAGCCTGCACCGGGGTGGGGGCGGCCGCCGCTTGTTCATCGGCGGGCATGGCGCCGAAACGCTGCAGCACCTCCCACCACGAAGGCCGAGGGGCTGGTGAGCTCGCGCCATCGGTGCGCGGCGGCGTCCAGCGCTGGCGCAGGCGCGCGAGCTGGGCCAGGTCGTCGTCGTTCCAGCCACACAGCGGCGACTTGAGGGCCCGCGCCAGGCTCAGGTCGTGCCGGGTCGAGACCAGGGCGTCCAGCAACGCCACCACGTCCTGCACCGCGGGCGCTTCGCCGAGCTCCAGTTTTTCGGGTTGTTCGCTGGCCAGGCCGCGTTCGAGCAGCGCCTCGTGCATCCAGGCCAGGCGCTCGCGGCGGCGCGACAGCACCATGATGTCGTCGGGCAGCAGGCGCCCGTCGGCCACCTCGGTGGCGATCCAGTCGGCGGCCTGCCCGGCTTCCAGCGCGGCCAGGCTGTCTTCGGGCAGCACGCGCGGCGTGGTCAGGCTGTCGCGCCACACGGGCTCGCCATCGTTCCCCGTCTGGCTTCGCTCCAGCAGGCTGCGTGGCAGCTGCGGCAGACACAACACCTCGCCTTGCGCGTTGCTTTCGGTGGTGTGGGGACGGTAGTCGCTGCCGTATTCGCCGGCCTGCACCGCCGCCCCCATGGCGGCGTTGAGCGCGTCCACCACCGCAGGCGCACAGCGGCGCGTGTGATCGCAACTGAGCAGCGCACCGGCCAGGCCTTGCACCACGAAGGCCTGCGCCGCCTTGAACACCTGCGGCTCGGCACGGCGAAAGCGGTAGATCGATTGCTTGGGGTCGCCGACCAGGAACACGCAGGGCGCCTCGCCCGGGCCTGCGCCCGCATAGGCCGAGAGCCAGCCGTAGAGGGCCTGCCATTGCAGCGGGTTGGTGTCCTGGAATTCGTCGATCAGCACGTGGCGCACGCGCGCGTCCAGCCGCTGCTGGAGCCAACCCGAGAGCTCGGCATCGCCCAGCAGGCGACGCGCCGCACCCTCCACGTCGTTCATGTCGACCCAGCCGCGTTCGCGCTTGAAAGCGGCAAAGCTCGTGAGCAACACGCGGGCCAGGCGCGAGAGGCGCTGGTGGTGCAACCAGGCGCGGTGCTGGCGCATGGCTTCGAGCGTTCGCAGCGCCAGTTGCTGCGCGGCGCGCACGGCCTCGATGCCGGTGAGCTTGTCGCTGAACTTGCGCGGCTCGTCCTTCTGCGTGAGCAAGGCCGTGAGCGCACCCGTGCCATCGGCCTGGCCCAGCGCCTGCTCCAGCTCGACGCCCTTGGCGGAGAAGGTCGGCGCGCTCGCGCGCCCCAGGGCGTGAGCGGCTTCGCGCAGCAGCGTGACGGCGCGGGCGTCCTGCACCAGCCATTGCGCCGGCTCGTCGAAACCCGCGAACTCCGGGTAGCGCTGCGCCATCGGATCGACCGATGCCTCGACCACACCCGCCGCATCGGCCAGCGCGAACTCCACGCGCTTGTCGAGCGTCTTCTTCAGCGCCACCAATGTCTGGTGGCGGCCATGTTCGGCCACGCTGGCCATGAAGTCCTCTCGCTCGACGGGACTGGCGGCGAGCGCCGCGTAGAAACGCGGCCAGACCTGGGCCACCGCGCGCGCGTCGTCTTCGAGCAACTCGTACTGCACCGGCAACTGCAGTTCCTGCAGCACCGACAACGGTGCTCCGCGCAGCAACGCGGCAAACCAGCTGTGGAAGGTGCGCACCTGAACGGGACGACCGATGGCGGTGACGCGCGCACGCAGGCCTCGGGCCTCGGGCACGCGCCGCCGGGCATCGGGCTCGCTCAGACCACGCGCGCGCAACTCATTGGCCAAGGCATCGTCGGCCAGCGTGGCCCAGCGGCGCAGCTCGGTGTTGAGCCGGTCGCGCATTTCACCGGCCGCCTTCTTGGTGAAGGTAATCGCCAGGATGTCCTGCGGCGCACAGCCGTCGAGCATCGCGCGCAGGATGCGCGAGACCAGCATCCAGGTCTTGCCGGCGCCGGCACAGGCTTCCACGGCAATGCTGCGCGCGGGATCGCAGGCCAACGCATAGAAGGCTTCGCGCGCGGCAGGCGCGCCGTTGATGCGGTAGGCGGGTGCCGTCATGCGGGCGTCCAGAAATCTTTGCGGCACAGGCCCCGTGCGGCGCAAAAGTCGCACACGCGGCCTTCGCCGAGCGCTGGCATGGGCTGGCCGGCGGCCACGCGCGCCATGTCGTGCGCAAGGCCGGCCTGCAGGTGCTCACGCGCCATCAGCACGTCCGGTTGCTCCACGAGCCAGGTGGGGCCGTCCTTGCCGCTGTCGCCGCGTTTGTCGGTGATGCTGAGGTAGGCGGCGCGCAGGTTGTCGTCGGGCAGCAGGGCCGCGTAGAAGGCCAGCTGGGTGTCTTCCAGTGGTTCTTTCACGCGGTCGTGGGTCTTGCTGCGGCTTTCGGTCTTGTAGTCGATCACGAAAGGGATCGGTCCTTCGGGGCTGTGCTGCGCATCGATGCGGTCCAGCTTGCCGTAGAGCTTCCAGGGTCCTGCGTTCGCGACGCGTTCGGCCTCGGCCTGGACGAAGCGCGGGCCCGGCCGCTCGTCGGTGGCTTCGAAACCGGCCAGCCAGTCCAGATAGCCCTCGCGCAACGCGGGCCACACCGCCTGGTAAGGCAGGAAACCAGCCCCACCCTCGCCCGCGTTCAAGCCCATGGCGGTGGCGGTCTCGTCGGCCAGCCGGTCGAGCCAGGCCTGGTCCACCTCGCGTCCCGGGCGGGTGTCGCCGCGCTGTTCATGGAAGGTGCGCAACACCGCATGCAACCAGTTGCCCATGTCGCGCTGATCCGGCTCGGCTTCGAGCTCGGCGGCCTCGACCAGGCGCAGCTGGCGCAGCGCGAAGAAACGGTAGGGGCAATCGCGCAAGTCCTGGTAGGCGCTGGCCGAGAGCGACTCGGGCAACACATCGCTGGCGGAAGGCGTGGGCCTCGGTTGGGTCGCTGGCGTGAGCGGGCGCAGGTCACGTGGATCCATCCCTGGTTGCACCGGCAACACCTGCACCCAGGCACTCGGCAGCACGGCCTCGCCGCGCTCCTGCGTGCGCCACAGCAGATCCAGACGCGGCAAGGCGAGCGTGGCCCGCCAGGCACTGGCCGCGGCCTGGGCCAAGGCCTCACGGGACGGCAGGCCCAGCAACTCGCGCTGCGCCGTCGTCCAGTCGCCGGGTGGCTCGGGGCTGGGACTCAGGTGCGTCTCGTCGCAACCCGGCACCACGGTGGCGGCGAAAGACCGCCCCAGCAACTGCGCCATCGGCAGCACCACCACGGCCGCGTCGCCCGCGCTGCGGGGCATGAAGCTCGCCCCCTCCAGCACATCGCGCACCCAGGCGGTGAAGGCGCTGAGGGACAGGCGCGCACCACCGCGCGTGGACCCGTCCACCGCCTGGGTCACGCCGGCCAGCTCCATGGCCGCGCCTTCGCCCAGGCGCAAGGTCTGCACCAGTTGTTGTCCGGCGGGATCGCTCTCGAACGAAGCCCACAGGCCACTGGCCTTGAGCGCCGCGGCCAGGTCGCCCAGCCACATCGTCAAGGGCCGTCCCGCCTGCAAGCCCTCGAGCCAGGCGGGCAGGCCTTCGGGAATCACCACGGCAAGCCGCTCATGCTGCAGCGCGGCCTTCCAGCGCGACACACCCGCTTCGCGCGCGAGCTGTTCCAGTTGCTGCACCTGTGCCTCTGGCCAGGCCTTGGCCTGCTTGAGCAGGTCCAGCACATCGTCCATCGAGGCGCGCGCATCGACCGCGCGCAGCACGCTCATGAGTTGTGCGGCCGCGTGGGTGGTGGAGAGCTTCCAACCGGTCTCGTCGCGCACCGACACACCCACACGATGCAGCATGGCGCTGACACGCCGGGTGAGCAGCCGGTCGTTGGCCACCAACGCCACCGGCACGTGTCCGTGATTGACCTGCGCGATCACACAGGCGGCTGCGCGCTGGGCTTCGTCTTCCGCGTCGCCGCAGGCGTGCAAACCCGGCACACCGCTGGCGCCATCCATTTCGCCCAGCGACAACACCAGCGATTGTTCGCCCCAACGCGCGGCCAAGGCCATGGCCAACGGGTCTTCCTGAAAGCCCTGCAGCACCACCAACAGATCGGCATGAGCACCGGGCTGCGCCATCGGCGCCCACAGCACATCGGTGGCATAGGCGGAGGTGCTCACCCAGGTCAGCGCCAGCGTGGCCAACAGCCCCTCCCAGTACAACGAGGAAGCGGCGGGCGCCAGCGACGCGCGCAGTGGTTCGGCCCAGGCCAGCCGTTCCTCGGGCGGCACCGCGGCGGCCAACGGGGCCAACTGTCGCGCGGCCTCCACAAGGCGACCCACCATGATGGCGCGCAAGGCGGCATCGGCACGCGTGGGCGCCACGCGTTCGATCAGGGCCGCGGCCATCAGGCTGTCGCGCGCCATGTCCATGCTCAGATCGCCCGGACCCGGCAGGAAGGGCCGCAGGCTGGCGGCCCAGTTGCGGCTGGATTCGAAACGCGGGGCAAACCCGCTCGGGTGCGACGCGGCCCAGGCCTTGCGCCCGGCGTCCATCAACTGGGCGTAGGGCACCAGCACCACCACACGGCTGGCGGGCACGGCACGGTCCTGCATGGCCTGATCGATGTGCGCGATCCAGCGCGCCCATTGGCGCATCGATGGATGGCCCTCCCCCGCGGCCGGCGAACCGGCCTCTCGGATCGAGCTTACAGGCGTCATGGAAATGGGTGTTTCTGTCACAATGATGCGGACCGTGCGCTCAGAGGGTGTGAGAACACCTTGAACTGCTGGCATGTGACCCAAACTGTAACCCCTCCCCGTTCAACGACTTTTAGGATGAATCATGGCCAGCGACCTGATCAAACACGTTTCCGATGCCAGCTTCCAGGCTGATGTGCTGGAGGCCGGAGCGCCGGTGCTGGTGGACTTCTGGGCCGAGTGGTGCGGTCCTTGCAAGATGATTGCGCCGATCCTCGATGAAGTGGCCGGCTCGTACAACGGCAAGCTCAAGATCGCCAAGCTCAACGTGGACGACAACCGCGACGTGCCCGCCAAGTTCGGCATCCGCGGCATCCCCACGCTGATGCTGTTCAAGGATGGCCAGTTGGCCGCCACCAAGGTCGGCGCCGTGAGCAAGGCGCAGCTCACCGCCTTCATCGACCAGCAACTGGCCTGATGCCTAGCTGAAGGGTGCCCGGGTGCAACGCCCGGGCACGGTTTCCCCGGCCCCCTATTTCCTGTCATAATTTGCGCCAGCGGGCCTGACAGACGCCCGCCCTTCTTTCCGCGCACCGTCCGCCATCCGGACGCCGGCGCCCCCTCCCCCGGTTTTGACTCAACTCCCTTCGGAGTGAATTCCATGCACCTTAACGAACTCAAGGCACTGCACGTGTCTGAAGTCCTCAAGCAGGCCGAAGCGCTTGAGATCGAAAACCCTGGCCGCATGCGCAAGCAGGAGCTGATGTTCGCCATCATCAAGAAGCGCGCCAAGGGCGGTGAACTGGTGTATGCGGACGGCGTGCTGGAAGTGCTGCCCGACGGTTTCGGCTTCCTGCGGGCCCCGGACACGAGCTACACGGCGAGCACCGACGACATCTACATCTCGCCCAGCCAGATCCGCCGCTTCAACCTGCACACCGGCGACATGATTGAAGGCGAGGTGCGCATCCCCAAAGATGGCGAACGTTACTTCGCCCTCAACAAGCTCGACAAGATCAACAGCCTGCCCCCCGAGGACAACAAGCACAAGATCATGTTCGAGAACCTGACGCCCCTGTTCCCCAAGGAACAGATGCGACTGGAACGCGACATCAAGAGCGAAGAGAACATCACCGGCCGTGTGATCGACATCATCGCCCCCATCGGCCGCGGCCAGCGCGCGCTGATCGTGGCCCCGCCCAAGAGCGGCAAGACGGTGATGATGCAGCACCTGTGCCACGCCATCACGGCCAACCACCCCGAGGTGGTGCTCATGGTGCTGCTGGTCGACGAGCGCCCCGAGGAAGTGACCGAGATGCAGCGCACCGTGCGCGGCGAGGTCATCGCCTCCACGTTCGATGAACCGGCCGCCCGCCACGTGCACGTGGCCGAGATGGTGATCGAGCGCGCCAAGCGCCTGGTGGAGCTGGGCAAGGACGTCGTGATCATGCTCGACTCCATCACCCGCCTGGCCCGTGCCTACAACAACGTGCTGCCCTCCAGCGGCAAGGTGCTCACCGGCGGCGTGGACGCCAACGCCCTGCAGCGGCCCAAGCGTTTCTTCGGCGCGGCCCGCAAGATCGAAGAAGGTGGTTCGCTGACCATCATCGCCACGGCCCTGGTCGACACCGGCAGCCGGATGGACGAAGTGATCTTTGAAGAATTCAAGGGCACCGGCAACTGCGAAATCCACCTGGACCGCCGCCTGTACGAAAAACGCGTGTTCCCCTCGATCCAGCTCAACCGCAGCGGCACGCGCCGCGAGGAATTGCTGCTTCAGCCGGAAATTCTGCAAAAAACCCGCATCCTGCGCCAATTCATGTACAACATGGACGAAATCGAGGCGATGGAGATGGTGCTCAAGAGCATGAAATCGACCAAGAACAACTCCGAATTCTTCGACATGATGCGTCGGGGCGGTTAAGGCTATAATCCGAGGCTTTGCTATTTGCGGCAAGTACAACGAAACGGTTTCGTTGCGGCTGCGGCACCTGAACTGAAAGAAACGCCATGAAAGACGGTATCCACCCCAACTACCGCGAGGTCTGCTTCCAGGACCTCTCCAACGGTTTCAAATTCGTGACCCGCTCCTGCGCGAACACGAAAGAGACCATCAAGATGGAAGACGGCCGCGAGCTGCCGCTGTACAAGCTGGACACCTCCAGCGAGTCGCACCCCTTCTACACCGGCACGCAGAAAAGCGTGGACAACATGGGTGGCCGCGTCGAGCGCTTCCGCAACCGTTACGCCAAGACCGCCAAGTAAGCGGCGTGTGCCCGGGCTTTTCCCGGGTGCTCGCACCTTGCTCAGAAAAGCAGCCCGATCCGGCTGCTTTTTTTTCGCCCCTGTATATTCGCCGCAGTGAACCAGCCCACCCCCGCCATCGTCACCCAGTCGGCCGTGCGCCGTCTGCCGCGGCTCGCGCTCATCCTGTTCTGCGTGGCCTATGTGCTGCCCGGTTTCCTCGGCCGCGAGCCCTGGAAGAACGCCGACGTGTCCGCGTTTGGCGTGATGCTGGAAATGGCCGCGGGCCACAGCGGCTGGTGGAGTCCCCAGGTGCTGGGTCTGGCGGTGGAAGAAGCCGGTCCCTTGCCCTATTGGCTGGGGGCTGCCTTCATCCGGCTGCTGCCCTTCGTCTCACCCGATTTCGCGGTCCGCATCCCGTTTGCCTTGCTGCTGGCACTCACGCTGGTCTGCACCTGGTACACGGTGTACCACCTGGCACGCCAACCCGCCGCGCAACCGGTGGCCTTCGCCTTCGGTGGCGAAGCACAACCCACCGACTACGCGCGCGCCCTGGCCGATGCAGGCCTGCTGGCACTCATGGCCTGCCTCGGCCTGGCCCAGCTCTCGCACGAAACCACGCCCGACCTGGCCCGCCTGGCCTGGGTGTCGCTGCTGCTCTTCGCGGCGTCGCGGCTCGCGCACGCGGGCAGCCGTCGGCCGCTGCGCAGCGTGTTCGCCTGGGGCGTCGCGGTGCTCGGGCTGGTCTTCAGCGGCGCGCCCTGGATCGCGGTGCTGCTGGCCAGTGGACTGCTCCTGATTCTGTGGCTCTCCCGCCGCACGCCCCCCTCATCCGTTCCGCAGACCGACTGGTTGCTGGAGGCACCGGTCTCCGGGCGCGACCCGTTGCTGTCGGCGGCGCTGTCGCTGGTGGTGGTGTTCGCTGTGGCGATCTACCTCGGTCAAGTGCCCGCCCCTGCCCTGCAAACGCCTTGGGCTGAAGTGCAGTGGCGCAGCTGGGGCAAGCTGCTGGTGTGGTTCACCTGGCCCGCCTGGCCGCTGGTGCTCTGGACCCTGTGGCGCTGGCGCCACCAGTTGCTGCGGCCCCATGTGGCGCTGCCCTTGTGGGCGGCGCTGGTGAGCGTTGCGGACAGCGCGCTGTCGGACGAACGGGATCGCGCCCTGCTGCTGGGCCTGCCCGCGCTGGCTTCGCTGGCAGCCTTCGCCCTGCCCACCCTGCGCCGCAGCGTGGCCGCGCTGGTGGACTGGTTCACGCTGGTGTTCTTCTCGGGCTGTGCGCTGGTGATCTGGGTGATCTGGCTTGCCATGCAGACCGGCGTTCCCGCCAAGCCCGCCGCCAACGTCGCCCGCCTGGCGCCCGGGTTCGTGCCCGAGTTCTCCTTCCTGCTTTTCGCCGCCGGTGCGATCGCGACGGCCGCCTGGCTCTGGCTCGTGGCCTGGCGCGTCGGCCGGCACCGCCAGGCGCTGTGGAAGAGCCTGGTGCTGCCCGCGGCCGGCAGCACATTGTGCTGGCTGCTGTTGATGACGCTCTGGCTGCCTCTGCTGGATTTCGGCCGCAGCTACGGCCCGATCTCGCGGAGCATCGCGCGCCTGGTCTCGCCCCAGAGTTGTGTGCTGGTCGATGGCTTGAGCCAGGCGCAGATCGCGGCCTTGCAGTACCACGGCCGCCTGGAATTGGTGCGCACCGGTGCCTCGGATGAAAACCGGTGCCGCAGCCTGGTGGTGGATCCCGAGAACCAACGCTCGCTGGACCAGCGTGTCGACCTCACGCAATGGGCTTTCAAGGCCACGGTGCGTCGGCTGACCGACAACAAGGAAAGCCTGCTGGTCTACCAGCGCGTCAGCCGCTGACGCGCTCGCGCACCCGCGACGGGGGCAAGGCAATGGCGAAAGTCGAGCCTTCGCCCAGGACACTCTGCACCTCGATGTGGCCGCCATGGCGCTGCGCCACGTGCTTGACGATGGCCAGCCCCAGACCGGTGCCACCGGTTTCCCTCGAACGGCTGCGGTCCACGCGGTAGAAGCGCTCGGTCAGGCGCGGCAGGTGTTCTGCGGCCACGCCCGGCCCCGTGTCGTTGACGAAGAACTCCACCCAACCGTCTGCACGCCGCCGCCAGCCCGAGCGGATGCGCCCGCCGCCCGGCGTGTAGCGCACCGCATTGCTCATCAGATTCGACATCGCGCTCAGCAACTCCGTGCGGGCACCGGAGACCCAGAGATCGGGACCATCCACCGGCTCGATGTCGTGCGGCGTGGCGGCAATCGCTTGCGTCAGCCCACGCGCCTCGGCCACCACGTGGTTCAGCAGTTCGTCGGCATCGATCCACTCGCCCGGCCCGGGTGCGGGACTGCCTTCCAGCCGGGAGAGGGTCAGCAAATCGCTCACCAGGGTCTGCATGCGGTGCGCCTGCTGGCTCATGAGATCGAGGTAACGCGTGCGGTCGGCCTCTTCCAGCGGGATGCTCTGCATGGTCTCCACGAAGCCGCTCAGCACCGTGAGCGGCGTGCGGATCTCGTGCGACACGTTCGCCACGAAGTCGCGCCGCATCGTCTCGGCCAGCTGCACGGCGGTCACATCGCGCGTGATCATCAGCTTGCGCTTCTTGCCATAGGGGTGGATCTGCAGCGAAATCTTGGTGGGCTGCGATGGCCGTGGGCCGGGCCCGTCGATCTGGATCTCGTGGCCGAAATCGCCCCCCGCCAGGTAAGCGGTGAAGGCCGGGTTGCGCACCAGATTCCTCACGTACTGCCCGAGATCGCGCTGGGGGTCGAAGCCGAGGTGGTTGGCGGCGGTGAGGTTGGACCACTCGATGCGCCCGGAGGAATCGAGCAGCACCACGCCATTGGGCGAAGCCTGGATGGCGGCCAGGAAATCCTCCAGGCGCGCGTCGCTGCTTTGCGCCTTTTTCTCCAGCTTCTTGATGACCTTGCGGCAGCGCTCCACGAGCTCGCCCCATGCGCCGCTGAGATTGGGGGCCCGGGTCGCCTCGCCCTTGTTGAGCCAACGCAGCACGCGCCGTGCCCTCAGGCCATCCACGAAAGACCACACCAGGGCGCCCACGAGGCCGCCTGCGAAGGTGATGCCGGGCGACTCATGGGCCCAGCCCCAGACCGCTCCCAGGGCGACCAGGAGCAGCAATTCGATGGCACGACGGGTCATGCGGCCGGGATCGGTGCGCCTTGAGCCGGTTTTCCGGTGTGATTCATCGCCGTGAGGCGGTAGCCCGCGCCGCGCACCGTTTCCACCATGCCGGACGCTTCACCCAATGACTCTCTCAATCGCTTGACGTGCACGTCCACGGTACGCTCCTCGATGAACACATGGTCTCCCCAGACCTTGTCGAGCAGCGTACCACGGGTGTGCACCCGCTCGGCGTGTTTCATCAGGTAGTGCAACAGCTTGAATTCCGTCGGCCCGACCTTGAGCTCCACTCCGCGGAAGGTCACGCGGTAGGTGGCGGCATCCAGCGCCAGCTCACCCACCTGCACCGAGTCGTTCACGATCTCCGGCGCCCGGCGGCGCAGCACGGCGCGGATGCGCGCGAGCAGCTCCTGGGTGGAGAAGGGTTTGGTGATGTAGTCATCGGCACCGGCATCCAGGCCCTGCACCTTGTCGCTCTCGTCGCTGCGCGCGGTGAGCATGAGGATGGGCACGGTCTTGGTGCGTTCGCTCTTGCGCCATTGGCGCGCCAGCACGGCACCGCTTTCGCCAGGCAGCATCCAGTCGAGCAGGATCACGTCGGGCAGCACCGCATCCACCTCGCGCTGGGCAGCGGCGCCATCGAACACCACGGTGGGCGCGAACCCGTTGTGGCGCAGGTTGACCGCGATCAGTTCGGCGATGGAGGGTTCGTCCTCGACCACGAGAACGCGTGGCAGCTTTCTCATCCGACCACCGACTCCACGGCCGACATGGGCACGTGCCGCACGTCTTCACCCTTGACGATGAAGATGATCTGTTCCGCGATGTTCTTGGCATGGTCGCCCACACGCTCGATCGACTTGGCCAGGAACAGCAGGTCCAGGCTGGGCGAGATGGTGCGGGGGTCTTCCATCATGTAGGTGATGAGCTTGCGCAGGAAGCCGTTGTACTCGTGGTCGATCGCGTCGTCGCCCTTGATGATGGCCACGGCCATGGCGGTGTCGAGGCGCGCGAACGAATCGAGCGACTTGCGCAGCAGCGCGGCGGCCAGGTCGGCGGCCATGCGCAGCTCCGAGCTCGGCAGGTTGCGCGGCGAGCCATTCTGGATGATGGACTTGACCATGCGGGCGATGCGGGCCACCTCGTCACCCGCGCGTTCCAGGTTCTGCGTGGTGCGGGAAATGGCCATCAGGAAACGCAGGTCGCGGGCGGTGGGCTGGCGACGGCCGATGGTGGAGATGATCTCGTGATCGATCTGCACTTCCATCTGGTTGATGCGGTTTTCGTTCTCCATCACCTGCTCGGCCGATTCCAGGCTCATATGGATCAGCGCATAGACCGCCTGGTGCAGCTGGGACTCGACCAGGCCGCCCATTTCGAGCACGTGCGTGGAAATGGAGTTCAGCTCGGCGTCGAACTGGCTGGAGATGTGTTTGTCGGTCATGTAGGGCCTCCTTGGGTCGCTGAATGAGCGGGCTCAGCCGAAACGGCCCGTGATGTAGTCTTCCGTCTCGGTCTTGTTCGGCTTGAAGAAGATCTGCTCGGTCGAACCGAATTCGATCAGCTCGCCCAGGTACATGTAGGCGGTGTAGTCGCTGCAGCGGGCCGCCTGCTGCATGTTGTGCGTGACGATGGCGATGGTGTAGTCCTGCTTGAGCTCGTGCACCAATTCTTCCACCTTGCCGGTGGAGATCGGATCCAGCGCGGACGTGGGTTCGTCCAGCAGCAGCACCGAGGGCTTCACGGCCACGCTGCGCGCGATGCACAGGCGTTGCTGCTGGCCGCCGGAGAGCGACAGGCCGCTCTGGTTCAACTTGTCCTTGACCTCGTTCCAAAGGGCCGCCTTGGACAGCGCCCATTCCACCCGATCGTCCATCTCGCCGCGGCTGAGATCTTCGTACAGCTTCACGCCGAAGGCGATGTTGTCGTAGATCGACATCGGGAAGGGTGTGGGCTTCTGGAACACCATGCCGATGCGCGCGCGCAGCAGGTTGATGTCCTGCTTGGCGTCCAGGATGTTCTGGCCGTAGAAGTTGATTTCGCCCTCGGCGCGCTGGCCGGGGTACAGGCTGTACATGCGGTTGAGCGTGCGCAGCAGCGTGGACTTGCCGCAACCCGAGGGGCCGATGAAGGCGGTGACCTTGCGCTCCTCGATGTTCATGTTGACGTTCTTCAGGCCCTGGAATTTGCCGTAGAAGAAGTTCAGGTTGCGCAGCTCCAGCGCATTCTTGGCGGTGGCCGTGGCGGCCGTGGCAGTGGCGGTGTTGGGCATGGTCGGTTCCGTGTCGGGTGTTCGGTTGTGCGGGGACGGGGCTCAGCCCGCCTTCTTTTCGCGCAGGAAGACCCGCGCCACGATGTTGAGGGCCAGCACCGAAAGGGTGATCAGCAACGCGCCCCCCCAGGCCAGTCGAATCCAGTTGTCGTAAGGGCTCAGGGCGAACTGGAAGATCACCACGGGCAGATTGGCCATGGGCGCCCCCATGTCGGTGCTGAAGAACTGGTTGTTCAGGGCGGTGAACAGCAGCGGCGCGGTTTCGCCGCTGATGCGGGCCACGGCCAGCAACAAACCGGTCATCACGCCGCTCTTGGCCGCGCGCAGCGTCACCAGCGTGGCCACTTTCCAGCGCGGTGCGCCCAGGGCGAAAGCGGCTTCGCGCAGACTGCCTGGCACCAGGCGCAGCATGTTCTCGGTGGTGCGAACCACCACAGGCACTGCGATCAGCGACAGGGCCAGGCTGCCGGCCCAGCCGGAGAAATTGCCCAGCGTGGCCACGGCGATGGCGTACACGAACAGGCCCAGCACGATGGAAGGGGCCGACAGCATGATGTCGGTCACGAAACGCGTGAGCTCGGCGGTCTTGCTGGTATCGCCGTACTCGGCCAGGTACACGCCGGCAAAGATGCCGATGGGCGTGGAGACCAGCACCGAGAAGCCCACCATCATCAGGCTGCCGACAATGGCGTTGGCCAGGCCGCCGCCGTCCGTGCCCGGCGCCGGCGTGGACTGGGTGAACATGTTCCAGTCCAGCGCGGACAGGCCGTTGCTGAACAGCACGCTGAGGATCCAGAGCAGCACGAACAGGCCCAGCACCATGGCGCCCATGGACAAGGTCAGGCCGATGGCGTTGGCGCGCTGGCGGCGCTTGTAGAGGCGGTGGTTGAATTCCATGGTGGGGTGTCTCAGAGACCTTTGGCCTTTTCAGCGCGCAGCAGCATGATCTTGGCAGCCGACAGCACGATGAAGGTGATGACGAAGAGCAGGAAACCGAGGGCGAACAGGGTGGAGAGGTGGAAGTCGGCCGCTTCACCGAACTCGTTGGCCAGCGTCGAGGCGATCGAGGTGCCGGGCGAGAACAGCGAAGTCGGCAGGCGGTTGGCGTTGCCGATCACGAAGGTCACGGCCATGGTCTCCCCCAGCGCGCGGCCCAGGCCCAGCATGATTCCGCCGATCACGCCTTTTTGCGTGTAGGGCAGCACCACGCGGCGCACCACCTCCCAGGTCGTGCAACCGAGGCCATAGGCCGATTCACGCAGGATGGGCGGCACGATCTCGAACACGTCGCGCATCACGGCGGCAATGAAGGGCAGCACCATGAAGGCCAGCACGATGCCGGCGGCCAGGATGCCGATGCCGTTGGTGGCACCACCGAACAAGGGCCCGATCAGCGGCATCGAGCCCAGCAGACCTTGCATGCCCGGCTGTACGTAGTCAGCGAACAGGGGAGCGAAAACGAACAGACCGAACATGCCGTAGATGATGGACGGCACGGCTGCCAGCAGCTCAACGGCCGTGCCCAGGGGGCGGCGCAGCCAGACGGGACAATTTTCGGTCAGGAAAAGCGCGATGCCGAAGGCCAGGGGAACGGCAATCAGCAAGGCGATGCCGGCGCTGGCCAGCGTGCCCACGATGGCGATCGCGGCGCCGAACTCCTCGTTGACGACGTCCCATTCGACACGCCAGACGAAACCCAGGCCGAACTTCTGGAAAGCCGGCCAGGCATTGACAAACAGGGAAATGATGATGCCCATCAGGGCCACCAGCACCAGCAGCGAGAAGCCCTGGGTGACCCGGTGAAAGAAGATGTCTTCGATGCGTTGCCGTTTGGCAATCGACACCATGCTGGGATTGCCGGACGCTACCGGCGCAGATTTCGAACTCATGGTTGTTCCCACGCTCATGTTGACTCCGTATTGTGATCCTGAGAGCAACGGGATCCGCCGGCCAGCCCTTTCCAGCCGGCGGATGTCATCGGACAAGTCGGTTGCTGATTACTTCTGGATCTGCGACCAGACCTTGGAACGGATCTCGTTCGTCAGGCTGTCGGGCAGGGCCACATAGTCCAGATCGGCGGCCATCTGCTTGCCGCTCTTGAAGGACCAGTCGAAGAACTTCAGCACTTCGGCGGACTGGGCCTTGTCGGTCGGCTGCTTGTACATCAGGATGAACGAGGCGGTGCTGATGGGCCAGCTGTCGGCGCCCTTGGCATCGACCATGGACACGCCCATGCCCGGCACGCTGAACCAGTTCACGCCAGCAGCCGCGGCGGCGAACGACTTGTCGTCCGGGCTCACGTACTTGCCGTCCTTGTTCTGCAGTTGCAGGAAAGGCATGTTGTTCTTCTTGGTGTACGCGTATTCCACGTAGCCCAGCGAGCCCTTCACGCGGCTCACGTTGGCGGCCACGCCTTCGTTGCCCTTGCCGCCGACGGAGGAAGCGGCCGGCCATTTCACGGCAGCGCCCTTGCCCACCTTGTCGGCCCAGTCCTTGCTCACGGTGGACAGGTAGTCGGTGAAGTTGAAGGTGGTGCCCGAGCCGTCCGAGCGGTGGATGACGGTGATGGCCTGGTCAGGCAGCGCCTTGCCAGGGTTCAGGGCGGCCAACTTGGGGTCGTTCCACTTGGTGATGGTGCCCAGGAACATGTCGGCCAGCACGGGGCCGGTCACGCGCAGTTCGCCCGGCTTGAAGCCTTCGAGGTTGATCACGGGCACCGTGCCACCAATGATGGCTGGGAATTGCACCATGCCGTCTTTGTCGAGGTCTTCACCGGAGACAGGGGCATCGGTAGCACCAAAGGCCACAGTTTTGGCCTTGATCTGGCGGATGCCACCCGAAGAACCGATGGACTGGTAGTTCAGGCCAACGTTGGTTTCCTTCTTGTAGGCCTCAGCCCACTTGCCATAGATCGGGTAGGGGAAAGAAGCGCCTGCGCCGGTGATGTCGGCGGCCAGTGCGGAACCCATGCCAGCGGTCGCCATGGCGGCTGCGGCCACGGTCTTGAGGAAAATTCGTTTGTTGATCATGAAGTGACTCCTAGCGGTTGGGGATTCAGAACAAGGAGGACTTTAGGCAGGCAATATGACATCCATGTGACATCGAACGCTTGTCACACAACAGGCGATCGACCGTGAGTCCCCCGACAGGCGGCGCTTCACGGCCATGCGTCACAATCCGGGCTTTCCCGCTCAATCCAGCCCCTGGGGCCACCCCTCGGCCCCGCGCCGTCGTCTCGCATGCAAAACGGAACCCTCCTCGCCGCCATCGACCTCGGCTCCAACAGTTTCCGGCTGGAGATCGGCCGTTACCACTCGGGCCATATCGAGCGCATCGAATACCTGAAGGAAACCGTGCGCCAGGGCACCGGGCTGGACGAGGAAAAGAACCTCAGCCAGGCCGCCATGGAGCGAGGCTGGGAGTGCCTGGCGCGGTTCGCCGAGCGGCTGCACGGCTTCAAGAAACAGCAAGTCCGGGCCGTGGCCACACAGACCCTGCGCGAAGCGAAGAACCGCGACGAGTTCCTGCGCAACGCCCAGGCCATCCTGGGGTTCTCGATCGATGTGGTGTCGGGCCATGAAGAAGCCCGCCTGATCTACCAGGGTGTGTCCCGCCTGCTGCCCCACTCGGACGAAAAGCGGCTGGTGGTGGACATTGGCGGGCGCTCGACCGAGATGATCCTGGGCCAGGGCTACACGGCGCGCGCGATGGAGTCGTACCGCCTGGGCAGCGTGGCCTGGTCCACGCGCTACTTTCCGCGCGGCCAGTTCACCGCATCGGCCTTCAAGACCGCCGAAGTGGCGGCCAAGGCCGTGATCGACGAGGCGCTGGACAAATTTCCGCCGCCCGAGTGGACCATCGCCTACGGCTCCTCGGGCACCGTGGGGGCGGTCGCCGACATGCTGGCGGCCAATGGCTGGGCCTCCGGCGTGGTCACGCGCGCCGGACTGGACTGGCTGACCGAGCGGATGATCAAGGCGGGCAGCGCGGACCAGTTGCGCCTGGAAGGCCTGAAGGACGACCGCCGCCCGGTGATCGGAGGGGGTGTGAGCGTGCTGCGCGCCATCTTCGACCTCTTCGGCATCGAGCAGATGGTGCCGGCCCAGGGCGCGCTTCGCCACGGTGCGCTCTACGACCTGATCGATCGCGACACCGACGGTGGCGACGTGCGCGAGCGCACCGTGCGCTGGCTGGCCCACCGTTTCTCGGCCGACGACGCGCAGGCCCAACGGGTCAGCGAGGTCAGCACCGCCCTCTTCGCCCAGATCGCGGCGCTCGACGCGCAGAACGAGCGCTACTCGCAGAAACTGGCGTGGGCGGCGCGCCTGCACGAGATCGGCACGCACATCTCGCACGAACGCTCCCACCACCACGGCGCGTACATCCTGGACAACATGGATGCCCCGGGCTTTTCCCTGCCCGAACTGCACCGCATGAGCCAGCTGGTGATGGGCCAACGCGGCAAGCTGCGCAAGCTCGAAGACGCCCTGATGGACGAGCTGTTCGCCAAGCAGCTCATGGCGCTGCGCCTGGCCGTGCTGCTCTGCCACGCCCGCCAGATGCCGGAGTACCAGTCGGTCAAGCTGAGCTACAAGCCGCGCGCCTTCAAGCTCTCGACCAACCCGGGATGGGCCAAACGCTATCCGCAGTCGGCCTGGCTGCTGGGTGAAGAAGTGGTGGCCTGGCAGAAGTCGGCCTGGAAGTTCACGGCGGACATCCGGTAGCGCCCACACCGTCACACAGCTGTCACGGTTCCGAGGTAGACGGAAAACGGTATATACGGTTTATACTCCGGCCCCTTTTGTCATCCCCGGAGTGCATTCATGGCCAGTCAGAGCAACAAAACCAGCCCCAAGAAACCCAAGCTGGTGCGCGACAGCTTCACCATCCCCAAGACCGAGTTCGCCGCCATCGACCAGCTCAAGACCCGCGCGATCGCACTGGGCACCAGCGTCAAGAAGAGCGAACTGCTGCGCGCTGGTTTGATGGTGTTGCAGGGCCTGAATGACGCGGCGTACAAGGTGGCACTCGCCGCCGTGCCCACGCTCAAGACGGGCCGTCCGACGGTGACCGGCAAGCCGACGGCCACCAAGCCCGTGGCAAAACCCACCGCCAGGAAGGCCGCGAAACCCGCAGCCAAGGCGATTGCCAAGCCGGCCGCACCCGCGACCCAAGCTGCGGCCAAGGTGGCATCCCCTGCCGCCAAGCCCGTGGCCAAGAAGGCAAGCGCAAAAAAATCGGCACCCGCACCCAAGGCCGCCGCCAAGCGCCCGGTGGTCCGCCGCGCGGCACCCGCCAAAAAAGCCGCCTGATCAGATCAGCTCGGGCGTCTGCACCGTGACCACCACGGTCTGGCCCACGCCATCGCGCTCGCGGTGGCGCAGCCACCACACGGCGCCCTTCTTCACCGAACAGTCCTCTTCGGTCAGGCCCAGCAGGCGGGCCACCACGCGCCCCAGCGTGGGCTGATGGCCCACCACCACCACCGGTGATTTGCCGTAGGGCCATTGCACCAGTTCCAGCAAGGCCAGCGGGTCGCCGTCGGGCGAGAGGTCGTCGCGCAGCTTGTACTTGCGCCCCAGCGCCAGCACCGTCTCTTCACAGCGAACGGCCGGGCTGCTCCAGATGCGGGCGCCCTCGGGCAGTTGCCGATCCAGCCAGGCGGCCATGCGGGTGGCCTGTTTTTCGCCGCGCGGGGTCAGGCGCCGCGCCAGATCCTGGGAATCACCGGGCCGCCCGGTCAATGGCTCGGGGTGGTCGTGCGCCTCGGCATGCCGCCACAGAATCAGGTCCATGGTCCGGTTTTCCATGTCGTCAGCCTTTGCTGCCATACAAGGCCATCAGGCTGGCCTGCGCCGAATGCAAGGTGATGCGGCCCCGGCCGTTGCCATTGGCCCCGGCCGGCACGTAATTTCCGTCCGGCCGCAGCAGCCAGGCGTCCTTGGTGTCGTGCAGGTAGGCCTGCAGGCACTCGTCGATGATGCGATGGCGCAGCGCGCTGTCGGTCACAGGCCATGCGAGCTCGATGCGCCGCAGCATGTTGCGGTTCATCCAGTCGGCGCTGGAAAGCCAGAGTTCCTCCACCTCGCCAGTGCGGAAGTAGAACACCCGGGAGTGCTCCAGCAGGCGCCCGATCACCGAGCGCACGTGCACGTTGTCGGTAAAGCCCGGCACCTGCGCAGGCAGGATGCAGGCGCCGCGCACGATCAGGTCGATCTTCACGCCCTGCTGAGAGGCCACGGCCAGCGCGCGCGCCATCGGCTCGTCAGTGAGGGCGTTCATCTTCAGGACGATGCGAGCGTCCAGCCCGGCCTTGGCGGCGGCACCCGCGGCCTCCACCTTGTCGAGCATGGCCTTGTGAAGATGGAACGGCGCGATCAGGGCCTTGTTGAGCTTGGGCAGGCGGTTCTGGCTCGCCAGGTGCAGAAAGATCTGCTCCAGGTCGGCGGTGAGCGCGTCATCGGCCGTGAGGTAGCTCAGGTCGGTGTAGAGACGTGCCGTGCCGGGGTTGTAGTTGCCGGTGGACAGGTGGGCGTAGCGGCGCAGGCCCGTGGCCTCGCGGCGCGTCACCAGCAGCATCTTGGCGTGCGTCTTGAGTCCCACCACGCCATAGACCACCTGGGCGCCCACCGACTCCAGCCGCTCGGCGTAGTTGATGTTGGCCTCTTCGTCGAAGCGCGCCTTGAGCTCCACCACCGCCGTGACTTCCTTGCCACGGCGCACGGCTTCGCGCAGCAGGTTCATCAGCTCCGACTTGGCGCCCGTGCGGTAGATGGTCTGCTTGATGGCCAGCACGTCGGGGTCTTCCACCGCTTCGCGCAGGAAGCCCAGCACCGCATCGAAACTCTCGAAGGGCTGGTGGATGAGCACGTCGCCCTGCCGCAGGCGCTCGAAGTACGACTGCCCGGGTGTGAGCTGGGCCGGCCAGCCCGCGCTGTAGCTCTCGAAGCGCAGCGCGGGTGCTTCGACCTGGTCGATCAGCTGGTTCAGACGCACGAGGTTGACCGGGCCGGGCACGCGGTACAGCGCCCGCTCGGTCAGCGCGAACTGCTCCAGCAGGAAGTTGGAGAGGTGGACCGAGCAGCCGGCCGAGACCTCCAGCCGCAGGGCCTGGCCATAGTGGCGCTGCTGCAGGCCCTTGCGCAAGGCGGTGCGCAGGTTCTTCACCTCTTCCTCGTCCACCGCCAGATCGGAATGGCGGGTGACACGGAACTGGGAAAACTCGGTGACCTGGCGCCCCGGAAACAGGTCGTTCAGGTGCGAACGGATCAGGCTGGAGATGGAGACGAAGTGCGTCTGTTTGGAGCCCTTGACCGGTGGCATGCGGAAGAAGCGCGGCAGGATGCGCGGCACCTTCACGATGGCGATCTCGTTCTCTCGGCCGAAAGCGTCCCTGCCCGTGAGGCGCACGATGAAGTTGAGCGACTTGTTCGCCACCTGCGGGAACGGGTGGGCCGGGTCCAGACCCACCGGCATCAGCAGCGGCTGCACTTCCTTGATGAAGAACTCCTTGACCCAGCGGCGCTGGCGCGGATTGCGCTCGCCGTGCGAGATGAGCTTGATGCCCTTCTTCTCCAGCAGCGGCAGCAACTCGTCGTTGTAGATGGCGTATTGCTGGGCGACCAGCGAATGCACCTTGTCCGAGAGCTGTTCGTAGGACAGCGAGGTGAACGGGCCGCGCTGTTCGTTGGCCCGGGCAGCGGTCAGGTGGGGCGCCACGCGGACCTCGAAGAACTCGTCCAGGTTGCTGGAGACGATGCTCAGGTAGCGCAGGCGCTCCAGCAACGGCACGTCGGCCCGGCGCGCCCAGTCCATCACGCGTTCGTTGAAGGCGAGGATGCTGTGATCGCGATCGAGGAGGGGTAGCTTCTGATGCAGGGTGTTGCCGCTCATGGATGCCGCTGGAATCGAAGGGTTCGCCCGCTGCCCGCCGCTCCCGGCCGGCGATCCCTGGCGCACCATGTGTCGATTATTCAACGATTGGAAGACGTTTGTGTGACAGTGCCTTGCCATCCACCTCCTGCATGGCGCGAACCGCAGACCTCGGTCGGCGCGGTCTGGGCAGGACGCTGAGGTGGGACACGAACAGCGTCGCCGCCCGCCCCCATCCGAACTGGAGGGCGCGATCCCGCGCTTCGTGGCGTTTGATCTTGAGCGCGTCCTTCCAGGCCTCGTGCAGATCGTCGCGCAGGGCACCGGCCCCGCTGTTGCCAACCACCTGCAAGGGGCCGTCCACCGGGTAGGCGGCCACCGGCACGCCACAAGCCATGGCCTCGAGCATCACCAGGCCAAAGGTCTCGCTGCGACTGGGAAACACGAACACGTCCGCCGCGGCGTACACCTGCGCCAGCTCATGGCGGGGCAGCACCCCGAGCCAATGCACATTCGGGTAGCGCTGGCGCAACGCCGAGGTCAACGGCCCCACACCGCACACCACCTTGCTGCCAGGCAGGTCCATGCGCAGGAAGGCATCGACGTTCTTCTCGTAGGAGAGGCGGCCCACGAACAGGCTGACAGGGTGCGCCAGCGGCCCCAGCGGCGCATAGCTGGTGGGTGGGTCCATCAGCGAAAAAAGGCGCGTGTCCACACCGTGCGTCCAGGCGCGCAATTGGCCGAAACCCCGCGCCTTGAGCATGTCGAGCACGCCCTGCGTGGGCACCATGACGCCGCTGCTGGGGCGGTGGAAGCGGCGACACAGCGCGTACCCCCACGACACGGGGACGCCCAGGGCCGCGTGCAGGATCTCGGGAAACTTGGTGTGGAAGGCGGTGGTGAAAGCCAGTTTGCGCCGCAGGCAATGGCGCCGCGCGGCCCAGCCCAGCGGGCCTTCGGTGGCGATGTGGATCGCCTCCGGTTCGGCCGCGTTGATCAATTCGCGCATGCGGCGGCCGGGAAACAGCGCGACGTCGATGCCTGCATAGCCAGGGCAAGGCCGTGTGCGGAACTGGCCCGGATGGATCACCACCACCTCATGGTCGCTGGCCTGCAGCTGCCGCGCCAGTTCCACGAGCGTGGTCACCACGCCGTTGACCTGGGGTTGCCAGGCATCGGTCACGATCAGGATCTTCATGTTGTCTCTCTCCCTGGTGCGGCAAGGCTCAGAAAGCCTGGCGTTCCGTCTGCGGTTCTGGCGACCACTCGTGTGACAGCTTTCTTTCGATGTCGGTGTTCCAGTGCACGAGCTCGAGCCGTCCGTCGAGGTGCTCGACCAGCGCGGTCAGGCTCTCCACCCAGTCGCCGTCGTTGCAGTACAGCGTTCCATCGATCTCACGCATCTCGGCCCGGTGGATGTGACCGCAGACGACACCCTGGTAGCCGCGCGAGCGGGCTTCGGCCGCCACCGCGCGCTCGAAGTCGGTCACGTAGTTCAGCGCGCTCTTGACCTTGTGCTTGAGGTACTGCGAAAGCGACCAGTAGGGCAGGCCCAGGCGCGCCCGCAGCGAATTGAGGTGGCGGTTCAGGCGCAGCGTGAGTTCGTAGGCGTTGTCGCCCAGGTACGCCAGCCACTTGGCGCACTGGATCACGCCGTCGAAGTGGTCACCGTGCACCACCCACAGGCGCTGGCCGTCGGCCGTGGTGTGCACCGCCTCGTTCGCGACCTCGATGCCGCCGAAGTTGTGGCCGTCGAACTGGCGCGCGAATTCATCATGGTTGCCCGGCACGAACACCACCCGGCAGCCCTTGCGCGAGCGACGCAGCAGTTTCTGCACCACGTCGTTGTGCGCCTGCGGCCAATACCATTTGCGGCGCAGTTGCCAGCCGTCGATGATGTCTCCCACCAGGTACAGGGTGTGGCTGGGGTGGTGCTTGAGGAAATCGAGCAGCGGCCTCGCCTGGCAACCCGCCGTGCCCAGGTGCAGGTCGGAAATGAAAACGGCGCGGTAGCGGGCCTTTTCGCCGCCATCGCCGTGGGGATCGTCGTCGGGCGGCGGCGCGGCGCCTCCATTGTCCAGGACACCGCGGAACTGGCTTTGCCAGGCCGCCAGTGCCGCCCCCTGGGGGATCGCGCGAAGCGCGGCGGGGGGGGCCATGTCAGGCCCCCAGGAAATGCTTGCGGTAGCGCGCCGGCAGGTCCGAGATGCGCATCAGCATGGGCAGATCGGCCGCGTTGAAGTCTGGGTCCCAGGCCGGTGGGCCCAGCACCTTGGCGCCCAGGCGCAGGTAGCCCTTGATCAGCGCGGGCGGCTCCACGTCGAGTGTGTCGTCGAGCTGCTCGATCGGCAGCGGCAGGCGGGGCCGCACATGGCAGTCGATGGGCGCCAGGTGCGTCGCCTTCACCTGCCGCCAGATGCTGGCCGCCGCATGGCCCCCGCCCACCATGCCGTGCGGGCCTTCGTGCTGCATCGGGATGCTGGCGCAGCCGATCATGGTGTCGAGCTGGTTGCGCACCATGAACTCGGCCAGCGCGCCCCACAGCGCCATGATCACGCCACCGTGGCGGTGATCGGGGTGCACGCAGCTGCGGCCCAGTTCGACCATGCGCTCGCGCACGGCACGCAGGCGGGTCAGGTCGAATTCGGTGTCGCTGTAGGTGCTGCCCACGCGTTTGGCCTGGGCCGGGGTCAGCACGCGGTAGGTGCCGATCACGCGCTGGCTCGCGGCATCGCGCACCAGCAGGTGTTCGCAGAAATCGTCGAACAGGTCCACGTCGTGGCCGGGCACCTGCTGCGGCAGGCGCGCGCCCATTTCCGTGGCGAACACATCGAACCTCAGCCTTTGCGCTTCACGAACCTCGTCCAGATGCCGCGCCCAGGAGACGGCGATGCCACCGCTGACGGGCTGCGGCGCTGGCGAGAAAAGCGGGCGGGGATGAAGTGACCCCCGTGGCAACGAGACCGGCGAAAGGTCCAGCGTGGGGGTGGGCAGTTCTTTCATGGCGGGCTCCTGGGTCAGTGCGCCCACCAGGGGCGCGGAGTTGAGTGAAGCTGTGGTCATGAACAGGCAGTGTGCGAACCACGGGTGTCTCCCGCATGGCAATCGCATGAAGTTTTGGTGACAACGGCCCACCCCCAGGGGGCCTGCCAGAATACGGGGCTGTGAACCCCAACCCCGCCCCCCTCCGTGCGCAGTTGCGCTGCCACCCCGCCACGCCCTGCGGTGTGGTGCTGGCGGTGTCGGTGGAGGTCCGCGTCCATGCCGATGGCTTGCGGCTGCGCTACGCGCTGCGGGGGGACACCACGGCCTTGCGCATCCCGGAACCGGCCGCGCCCGTGCCCACCGACGGCCTGTGGCGGCACACCTGCCTGGAGGCCTTCGTGGCCGCCGACGGCGAGGCCGCCTACCGCGAGTTCAATTTCTCGCCGTCGAGCGAGTGGGCCGCCTACCGGTTCTCATCCGAACGCCAGCGCGATAAGGCGGCCGAAGCCCGCGACCGCGCGCAGCTGCGCCCACCGCTGGCCCACACCACGGCCCGCGCCTTCACGCTCACCGCGCGACTGACGGCCGCCGCCCTGCCCCGCAGCCCTTCCGCGCTGTGCCTGGGCCTGTGCGCCGTGATCGAGGAGCGCAATGGCCAGCTGAGCTACTGGGCGCTGCACCACCCCAGCGAACGCCCCGACTTCCACCACCCCGACGGCCGCGCCCTGCGGCTGGCCGCACCCCTGCCCTGAACAAGACCCCATGCAATTCGGCATCGAACGCTTCCTGCAAGACCCTGCCCTGCGCGCCCCCCTGAAAGAGCGGCGCGTGGCCCTGCTCGCGCACCCGGCCTCGGTCACGCGCGACCTGACGCATTCGCTGGACGCCCTGGCCGCCCTGCCCGACGTCCGGCTCAGCGCCGCCTTCGGCCCGCAGCACGGCCTGCGCGGCGACAAGCAGGACAACATGGTCGAGTCGCCCGACTTCAACGACCCCCGACTCGGCATCCCGGTGTTCAGCCTCTACGGTACGGTGCGGCGGCCGACCGACGCCATGATGGACAGCTTCGACGTGCTGCTGGTCGACCTGCAGGACCTCGGCTGCCGCATCTACACCTTCATCACCACGCTGCGCTATGTGCTGGAGGCCGCCGCGCGGCACGGCAAGGCGGTGTGGGTGCTCGACCGCCCCAACCCGGCGGGCCGCCCCATCGAAGGCCTCACGCTGCGCGAAGGCTGGGAAAGCTTCGTGGGCGCAGGTCCCATGCCCATGCGCCATGGCATGACCATGGGCGAGCTGGGCCACTGGTTCATCGCCACGCTCGGCCTGCAACTGGAATACCGCGTGATCACCATGGCCGGCTGGCAGCCCGAGGCGGCACCGGGGTTCGGCTGGCCCGAAGGCCGCACCTGGGTCAACCCCAGCCCGAACGCGGCCAACCTGTCGATGGCGCGTGCCTACGCCGGCACCGTGATGCTTGAGGGCACCACGCTCAGCGAAGGCCGGGGCACCACGCGGCCCCTGGAGCTCTTCGGTGCGCCCGGCATCGACACCCGCCGTCTGATCACCGACATGCAGGGCCTGGCTCCGCAGTGGATCAGGGGCTGCGTCTTGCGCGAGTGTTTCTTCGAGCCCACCTTCCACAAGCACGTGGGCCAGCTGTGCGCCGGCGTGCAGATCCATGTGGAGGACCCGACGCACTACGACCACGCGGCCTTCAAGCCCTGGCGCCTGCAGGCGCTGGCGTTCCGGGCCTTGCGGCTGCAGGCGCCGGACTACCCGCTGTGGCGTGATTTCGCCTACGAGTACGAGCACGACCGGCTGGCGATCGACCTCATCAACGGCGGGCCGCTGTTGCGCGAGTGGGTGGACGATGTGTCGGCAGCGCCCGATGTGCTGGACGCCGCGGCGGCGGCCGACGAAGCCGCCTGGGCCGAGGCGCGCCGGCCCCACCTGCTCTACTGAACGCTCAGAGCCACTTCTGCAGGAACTGGGCGCTGCCCATGGCCGGGTCGAGCTGGTAGCCGGCAAAGCCGATGCGCTCGTAGAGGCGCATGGCGGGCTGGTTGCCGGACAGCACCTCCAGCGTGAGCTTCACCGCGCCGCGCTCGCGCGCGATGAGTTCGGCCTGGGCCAGCATCTGCTCGGCGATGCCGCGGCCCCGGTGGCTGGCCAGCACGGCCACGTCGTGCACGTTCACCAGCGGCTTGCAGGCGAAGGTCGAAAAGCCTTCGATGCAATTCACCAGGCCCACCGGTTGCCCGCCGTCAAAGGCCAGCACGCTGTAGGCCTGCGGCCGCGCCGCCAGGCAAGCCACCAGGTTCGCTTTGGCAAAGGCCGACAACCCCTGCCCACCACCCGCGGGATCGCTGGCGTAGGCATCGAGCAGCAGGACCAGCGCCGCCGCGTGCGCGGGGTTGGCGTAGTCGGCGCGCAGCGTGGTGATGCCGGCCGTGGTCACGCCGGCACCTGTGCCTGCACCGCAGCGGCCAGACGCTCGGCGCAGGCCTGGGCCTGCTTGGCGTCGCGCGCTTCCACCATCACACGCAGCAGGGGCTCGGTGCCACTGGCGCGGATCAGCACGCGGCCGCTGTCGGCCAGTTCGGCCTCCACCGCGCGGGTCTCTTCGTCCAGGAAGGTGTTGGTCTTCCAGTCCTGACCGGGCTTGAGCCGCACGTTGATCAGGGTCTGCGGAAACAGCGTCACGTCGGCCAGCAACTGGGCCATGGTCTTGCCGCTGTCGACGCAGGCGTGCAGCACCTGCAGGGCCGACACCAGGCCATCGCCGGTGGTGTGGCGGTCCAGCACCAGCAGGTGGCCGGAGCCTTCGCCGCCCAGGATCCAGCCATGGCGCTCGAGTTCTTCCAGCACGTACCGGTCTCCCACCTTGGCGCGCACGAACTTCACGCCGCGCGACTTGAGCGCGACCTCCACCGCCATGTTGGTCATGAGCGTGCCCACCACGCCCGGCACGTCTTCGTCGCGCGCGATGCGGTCCGCCACGATCAGGTACAGCAGCTCGTCGCCGTTGTAGAGGCGGCCCTGGGCATCGACCATCTGGATGCGATCGGCATCGCCATCGAGCGCGATGCCGTAGTCGGCGCCATGGGCCTTCACGGCCTCCAGCAAGGCCTGCGGGTGGGTGGCACCCACGTGGTGGTTGATGTTCAGGCCATCGGGCGAACAACCGATCTTGATGACCTCGGCGCCCAGTTCATGGAACACGGCGGGCGCGATCTGGTAGGCCGCCCCGTTGGCGCCATCCACCACGATCTTCAGTCCCTTGAGCGTGAGGTGGTAGGCGCAGGTGCTCTTGCAGAATTCGATGTAGCGGCCGGCCGCGTCGTCCAACCGGCGAGACTTGCCCAACAAGGCCGACTCCACCCACACGGGCGGCTCTTCCAGCGCGGCCTCGACCGCGAGTTCCCAGTCGTCCGGCAGCTTGGCCCCCAGGGCGCTGAAGAACTTGATGCCGTTGTCGGCAAACGGGTTGTGGCTGGCCGAAATGACCACCCCCAAGCTGGCACGCTGCGCCCGGGTGAGGTAAGCCACCGCAGGCGTGGGCACTGGGCCGAGCAGCACCACGTCCACCCCCGCCGAGTTGAAACCCGATTCGAGCGCCGACTCCAGCATGTAGCCGGAAATGCGCGTGTCCTTGCCGATCAGCACGGTGGGGTGCGCCTCGGTGCGCCGCAACACGCGTCCCACCGCATGCGCCAGGCGCAACACGAAATCGGGGGTGATGGGGGCCTGCCCGACGGTGCCTCGGATGCCGTCGGTGCCAAAGTATTTGCGGGCCATGTTGCTCCTGTCCTCTCTCTTGTTGTGGGATTCTGGTCCCCGCATTATCGCGGGCGGCCCTGACGGTCAGCTGATTTGCAATGCCTGCCAGACCTTGAGCGCGTCCACCGTGTCACGCACGTCGTGCACACGCACCACGCGCGCACCGCGCTCCACCGCCAGCAAGGCCGCCGCCACACTGGCCGCCGCGCGGTCGGCGGGCCGCTCGTGGCCGGTGACCGCACCCAGTGTGGACTTGCGCGACCAGCCGGCCAGCAGGGCATATCCCAAGGGCAGCAACTCCGCCTGGCGCGCCAGCAGGCTCAGGTTCTGGGCCACGGTCTTGCCAAAACCGATGCCGGGGTCGAGCACGATGCGCTCGCGCGCCACGCCATTCGCCATCAGCGCGCCGGCCCGTTCGGCCAGGAAGGCGAGCACGTCGGGCAACACGTCGCCGTCCATGGGGGCCACCTGCATGGTCTGGGGATCGCGGTGCATGTGCATCAGGCACACGCCGCAGCGCGGGTGCGCCGCCACCGCCTGCAGCGCGTCACCGCGCCGCAGCGCCCAGATGTCGTTGACGATGTCAGCCCCCGCGTCGAGCACCGCCCGCATCACCTCGGGCTTGTAGGTGTCCACCGAAATCGGCGCGTCCAGGCGCACCGCCTCCCGGACCACGGGCAGCACGCGCGCCAGTTCTTCATCCAGCGGCACCGCAGGGCTGCCCGGGCGCGTCGATTCACCACCGATGTCAAGGATGTGAGCCCCTTCCTTCAGCAACTGCTCGCAATGCCGCAGCGCGGCGGCTGTGCCGGCATGCAGCCCGCCATCGGAAAACGAATCGGGCGTGACGTTGACGATGCCCATGACGCGCGGGCTCGTGAGATCGATATCGAAACGGTTGGTTTGCCAGCGCATGGGAAAACAAAAGAACGGTAGAAACGACAACGGGGCCGAAGCCCCGTATGTGCATGAAAAATCCGCGCCGCTCAGGCGGCCGAGGGTGTGGGATCGGTGGTCACCGCCGGGGTGCCTCCGCTGCCACCACCGCCACCCACCGAGGGGTTGCGCGGCGTCCAATCCTTCGGCGGGCGCGGCGGCTTGCCGGCCATGATGTCGTCGATCTGGTCGGCATCGATGGTTTCCCATTCCAGCAACGCGGTGGCCATGGCGTGCATCTTGTCGCTGTGCTGCTCGATCAGGTCGCGCGCCAGCTTGTACTGGGCGTCGATGATGCGGCGCACCTCGGCGTCCACCTTCTGCATGGTCGACTCGCTCATGTTGGTGGTCTTGGTCACCGAGCGGCCCAGGAACACTTCGCCTTCGTTCTCGGCGTAGACCATCGGGCCCAGCGCGTCGGTCATGCCATAGCGCATCACCATGTCGCGGGCGATGGTGGTCGCGCGCTCGAAGTCGTTCGAAGCGCCGGTGGTCATCTGGTTCATGAACACTTCTTCGGCGATGCGGCCACCGAACAGCATGCTGATCTGGTTTAGCATGTAGTCCTTGTCGTAGCTGTAGCGGTCCTGCGACGGCAGGCTCATGGTCACGCCCAGCGCGCGGCCGCGCGGGATGATGGTGACCTTGTGCACCGGGTCGCACTTGGGCAGCAGCTTGCCGATCAGCGCGTGGCCCGACTCGTGGTACGCCGTGTTGCGGCGCTCTTCCTCGGGCATGACCATGCTCTTGCGCTCGGGGCCCATGAAGATCTTGTCCTTGGCCTTCTCGAAGTCCTGCATCTCCACCACGCGTGCGTTGCGGCGCGCGGCCATCAGGGCGGCTTCGTTGCAGAGGTTGGCCAGATCGGCACCGCTCATGCCCGGCGTGCCGCGCGCGATCACGCTGGCGTTCACGTCGGTGCCCAGCGGCACCTTGCGCATGTGCACGTTCAGGATCTGCTCGCGGCCACGGATGTCGGGCAGCGTGACATAGACCTGGCGGTCGAAGCGGCCCGGGCGCAGCAAGGCGGCGTCCAGGATGTCCGGGCGGTTGGTCGCTGCGACCACGATCACGCCCAGGTTGGTCTCGAAACCGTCCATCTCCACCAGCATCTGGTTGAGGGTCTGTTCGCGCTCGTCGTTGCCACCGCCCAGGCCCGCACCACGCTGGCGGCCCACGGCGTCGATTTCGTCGATGAAGATGATGCAGGGCGCGTTCTTCTTGGCGTTCTCGAACATGTCGCGCACGCGGGCCGCGCCCACGCCGACGAACATCTCCACGAAGTCGGAACCCGAGATGCTGAAGAACGGCACCTTGGCTTCACCCGCAATGCCCTTGGCCAGCAGCGTCTTGCCAGTGCCCGGCGGGCCGACCAGCAGCAGACCACGCGGAATGCGCCCACCCAGCTTCTGGAACTTGGCCGGGTCTTTCAGGAAGTCCACGACCTCCTTGACTTCTTCCTTGGCCTCGTCGCAACCCGCCACGTCGGCGAAGGTCACGGTGTTGTTGTTCTCGTCGAGCATGCGGGCCTTGCTCTTGCCGAAGCTGAAGGCTCCACCCTTGCCGCCGCCCTGCATCTGTCGCATGAAGTAGATCCAGACGCCGATCAGCAGCAGCATCGGTCCCCAGCTGACCAGCAGGGTCATGAGCAGCGAACTCTCTTCGCGCGGACGCACGTCGAACTTGACGTTGTTGTTGATCAGGTCACCCACCAGGCCGCGGTCGAGGTAGGTGGCGGTGGTGCGCACGCGACGGTCGTCCTGCGTGATGGCCACGATTTCGGTGCCGCCCTGGCCTTCCTGGATGGTGGCGCTCTTGATGCGCTGGGCCTTGACCTCGTCGAGGAACTCGGAATACCCCATGTAACCCGAACCCGCCGCGGAGCGCGTGTCGAACTGCTTGAAGACGGTGAAAAGCACCATGGCGATGACCATCCACACGGCGATTTTCGAAAACCACTGGTTGTTCAAGTGCAGCTCCTGGAGACGATAGTGACTGACAAGCTCATATGTTTCCCATTCTAGGACTTTCAAGCCCCCATGCCCCTGGGGCACGACGTGGCAATGTCAATCAAAGGGTTGGCATTTTTCAATGGCGCCAGGGCGTCAAGCCCCTCAACCGACCTTTTTGAGACCCAGTCCCACCAGGAAGGTTTCCGAGGATTTGTCCCGGGAGGCCTTGGGTTTGACCGCCTTGACCGTGCGAAAGGTCTCGCGAAACAGCGCCACCATGGGGTCATAGGCGCCACCATGGAACAGTTTGACCACCAGCGCACCGTCGGGTTTGAGGTGATGAACGGCAAAATCCACCGCGAGTTCGACCAGATCGGAGATCCGGGCGGCGTCGGTCATGCCGATGCCCGAGAGGTTGGGCGCCATGTCCGACACCACCAGATCGACCTGCTGCACACCCCGTTCCACCAGGGACTGCTCCAGTTCGGCGAGCACCGCCGCCTCGCGGAAATCGCCCTGGATGAAGTGCACGCCTTCCACCGCCTCCATGGGCAACATGTCCAGCGCAACGATGGTGCCATGCAATTCGCCCACGGCCGCCCCGTTCGGGCTGAGCCGGCGGCGCAGGTACTGGCTCCACGCCCCGGGCGTGGAGCCCAGGTCCACGACCGCCTGTCCGGGCCGCACCAGCCCCAGCGTTTCGTCGATTTCCTGGAGCTTGTAGGCCGCCCGCGCACGGTAGCCATCCTTCTGCGCCAGGCGCACGTACGGGTCGTTGACGTGCTGGTTGAGCCAGGCCTTGTTGACCTTCTTGCTCTGTGTTTTGACTTTCATGCCCATGAGGGACGCCTGGGGTCTGTGTAAACGATAATTGTCCCATGCCTCAGATCACACTCACCCCCGCCCAGCGCAAAGTCCACCGAGCCGAGGCCCACCACCTCGATCCCGTCGTCCACATCGGGGGTGACGGTCTGAGCGCCTCGGTGAAGAAAGAAGCCGACGCCGCGCTCAAGGCCCACGGCCTGATCAAGATCCGGGTGCTCAACGACGACCGCACCGCCCGCGAAGCCATGCTCCAGACCCTGGCCGACGAGCTGGACGCTGCGCCGATCCAGCACATCGGCAAGCTGCTGGTGCTCTGGCGCCCCATGCCGGAGAAGGAAAAGGTCGTCGATGAGGATCGCAAGCCGGGCCCGCGCGACGTCAAGGTGCTGAAATTCAGCAAGCGCGGCGGCCAGCGCCCCGAGGTCAAGGTGGTGCGCGTGCTGGGCAACCAGCGCCTCACGCCCGGTGGCCAGGTCAAGCGCGCCAAGGTCATGAAAAAGAGCGTGAAGAAGAGCGCGCAATCCCAATAGCGATAGCCTCTGGCTCCCCGTTCGTGCAGGGCCGCGCCTTGAACTTCCCTCATACCGCCACATCTGAGAACGCATGAACGACCGAACCGCCCCAGCCACCCTCAATCCCCTGCTCGACTTCAGCGACCTGCCCCGCTTCGACGCGATCACACCGGCGGCGGTGGGTCCCGCGATGGACCTGCTGCTGCAGGCCGCGAGCACGGCGCTGGAAGAGGTCACGGCACCCGGTTTTCCCAACGATTGGGCCCGGATTTCCCTCACGCTGGACGTGCCTGCGGAGCGCCTGTCGCGCGCCTGGGGCGCGGTGAGCCACCTCAACAGCGTGGCCGATACCCCCGAGCTGCGCGCCGCCTACAACGAGGCGCTGCCCAAGGTCACCGAGTTCTGGACGCGGCTGGGTGCCGACGAGCGCCTGTACGCCAAGTACAAGGCCATGGACCCCGCCACGCTCAATGCCGAACAGGCCCAGGCCCACCACAACGCCATGCGCGGCTTCGTGCTGGGTGGCGCGGCCCTGGAAGGTGAGGCCAAGGCCCGCTTTGCCTGGCTGCAGGAACGCCAGGCCGAGCTGGCCCAGAAGTTCAGCGAAAACGCATTGGACGCCACCGACGCCTTTTCGCTGATCGCCACGGCCGACGAGATGGCCGGCGTGCCCGACGACGTGCTCCAGGCCACCGCCGCGGCGGCCCAGGCCGACGGCAAGACCGGCCACAAGCTCACGCTGAAGATGCCCTGCTACCTGCCGGTGATGCAGTTCGCCCACAGCAGCCCGCTGCGCGAGAAGCTCTACCGCGCCTACGCCACCCGCGCCAGCGATCAGGCCGCTGGCGAGGCGACCAAGTTCGACAACACCGCGATCATGGGCGAGCTGCTCGCACTGCGCCACGAAGAGGCACGCCTGCTGGGCTACCGCCACTACGCCGACGTGTCGCTGGTGCCCAAGATGGCCGAGTCGCCCGAGCAGGTGATCGCCTTCCTGCGCGACCTGGCCGCCAAGGCCCGGCCCCATGCCGAGAAAGACCTGGCCGACCTGCGCGAATTCGCGGCCACCGAACTCGGCCTGAACGATCCCCAGGCCTGGGACTGGCCCTACATCGGCGAGAAGCTCAAGGAAGCGCGCTACGCCTTCAGCGAACAGGAAGTCAAACCCTACTTCACCGCCCCCAAGGTGTTGGCCGGTCTGTTCCAGATCGTCGAAACCCTGTTCGAGGTGGCCATCCGCCCCGACCAGGCGCCGGTGTGGAATCCGGGCGTGGCGTTCTACCGCATCGAGCGCTCGGGGCCCCAGGGCACCGAGCTGGTCGGGCAGTTCTACCTGGACCCTGCCGCCCGCACCGGCAAGCGAGGCGGCGCCTGGATGGACGACGTGCGCGCGCGCTGGCTGCGGCCCGACACGGGCGTGCTGCAGACGCCGGTGGCGCACCTGGTCTGCAACTTCGCCGAGGGAGTGAACGGCAAGCCCGCACTGCTCACGCACGACGACGTCATCACCCTGTTCCACGAGTTCGGCCACGGCCTGCACCACATGCTCACGCAGGTGAACGAGCGCGATGTCTCTGGCATCAGCGGCGTGGAGTGGGACGCGGTCGAGCTGCCCAGCCAGTTCATGGAGAACTTCTGCTGGGAGTGGGATGTGCTCAAGCACATGACGGCCCACGTGGACACTGGCGAGCCGCTGCCGCGCGCACTGTTCGACAAGATGCTGGCCGCCAAGAACTACCAGAGCGGCCTGCAGACGCTGCGCCAGGTGGAGTTCTCGCTGTTCGACATGCTGCTGCACAGCCTGCCCGAGCCCGCTTCGAGTGGTGCGGCCATTCTGGCGCTGCAGCAACAGGTGCGCGACGAAGTGGCCGTGCTGCAACCGCCAGCCTACAGCCGCACGCCGCACACCTTCAGCCACATCTTCGCCGGCGGGTACTCCGCAGGCTACTACAGCTACAAATGGGCCGAAGTGCTGTCGGCCGACGCCTACGCCGCCTTCGAGGAAGCGGCGCTGCAAAATGGCCACAGCACGCTGGACGTCGCCACGGGGCGCCGCTATCGTCAGGCGATCCTGGAAGCCGGCGGCAGCCGCCCGGCCATGGAGTCGTTCAAGGCCTTCCGGGGCCGCGAGCCGAGCATCGACGCCCTGCTGCGCCACCAGGGCATGGCTTGATTTGTCCCGTGGCCTGCCAATAGGAACCGCCATGAACGCCCACTACCCCGCACCCCGACTGCTTGCCCTGGCCGTGCTGGCCGGCCTGCTCGCCGCCCCCGTGCTCGCGCAAGGCGTCTATCGGATCGTGGGGCCAGATGGCAAGGTCACCTACTCCGACCAACCACCGCCAGCAACCACCCCGGCACGGCCCGTGGGCACGGCGGCGGGCGCCTCCGCCGGCGCAAGCGCCCAATTGCCCTTTGAACTGCGCCAGACCAGCAGCCGTTACCCGGTCACGCTCTACACCAGTCGCGACTGCGCCCCCTGCAACAGCGGGCGCAACCTGCTCAATGCGCGTGGCATTCCCTACAGCGAGAAAACGGTCGAGACGCCACAGGATGGTGAAGCGCTCAAGCGCCTCAGCGGCGAGGCCTCTCTGCCCTTCCTGACCATCGGCAGCCAGCAGATCAAGGGCTATTCGGACACCGAGTGGTCGCAGTTCCTGGACGCCGCCGGTTACCCCAAGCAATCCGCCCTGCCCTCCAGCTACCGCCGCCCGGCCGCCACGCCTCTGGTGGCAACGGCGCGGCCCGCTGAAGCGGCGGGCGCGTCTTCTGCCGCGCGCGAACAACCCACAGCGCCCTCGGCACCGGCCGAAGTGCCCGTGACGCCGCCCCCTCAGAACCCCGCCGGCATCCGTTTCTGATCGCCAGGCCGTCTTCGGTGGCGGCCCAACCTCTCAGAACGTCAGTGTCTTCACGCCATCCGGCGTGCCCAGCAGGCACACGCCCGCCTTCTGGTGGGCGAACACCCCCACCGTCACCACCCCCGGCCATTGGTTGACCTGGCTCTCGAACGCCAACGGGTCGCTGATCTGCAGGCCGGTCACATCCAGGATGTGCTGGCCGTTGTCGGTGACCAGGGGAGCGCCATCCTTCATCCGCACCTGGGCGGTGCCGCCCATCTGCGCGAACTGGCGCACCACCCACGCCGTCGCCATGGGAATCACCTCCACCGGCAAGGGGAAGCGGCCCAGCACCTTCACCAGCTTGGAGTCGTCGGCGATGCAGACGAAGCGGCGCGATTGCGCGGCCACGATCTTCTCCCGCGTGAGCGCGGCGCCGCCGCCCTTGACCATGTGGCCCTGGCCGTCGATCTCGTCCGCGCCGTCGATGTAGACCGAGAGTTCGCCCACGGCATTGGCCTCGAAGACCGGGATGCCCAGCGCCTTCAGGCGCGCGGTGGACGCTTCCGAGCTCGACACGGCGCCCGGGATCTGGTCCTTCATGCCGGCCAGCGCATCGATGAACTTGTTGACGGTCGAGCCGGTGCCGACCCCCACGATGTCGCCCGGGGTCACGTATTGCAGGGCGGCCTGGCCCACCAGGGCTTTGAGTTCGTCTTGGGTCATTTGAGACAATCGGTTGGAACAACAAGTCGGATTATCCAATGTCGCTTCTTCCCTACGCCGTCGCACGCCCCTTTCTGTTCGGTCTGGACCCCGAAGCCGCCCACGAACTCACCCTGGGCTCCATTGCGCGGCTGCAGAACTCGCCCCTGACCTGCCTCTACGGCGAACCGCGCGTGCACGACCCGTACACCCTTGCCGGGCTGCAGTTTCCCAACCGCGTGGGCCTGGCCGCCGGCCTGGACAAGAACGCGCGCTGCATCGACGGCCTGGCGGCCATGGGTTTCGGTTTCGTCGAGGTGGGCACCGTCACGCCCAAGGCCCAGGCCGGCAACCCCAAGCCCCGCATGTTCCGACTGCCCAAGGCCCAGGCGCTGATCAACCGCCTGGGTTTCAACAACGAAGGCTTGGACGCGTTCATCGCCAACGTGAAACAGGCGCGCTTTCGCCAACAGAAGGGCGTGAGCCCCATGCTGCTGGGCCTGAACATCGGCAAGAACGCCAGCACGCCGATCGAGCGCGCGATCGACGACTACCTGACCTGCCTCGACGGGGTCTACCCCCACGCCGACTACGTCACCGTCAACATCTCCAGCCCCAACACGCAGAACCTGCGCAGCCTGCAGAGCGATGAGGCCCTGGACGCCCTGCTCGGTGCCGTCGCGGAACGGCGCGAGCTGCTGGCACAGCGCCATGGCCGCCGGATCCCGGTGTTCGTGAAGATCGCGCCGGACCTGGACGAAACGCAGGTCGAGATCATCGCCACCACGCTCATGCGCTACGGCGCGGACAGCGACGGCGTGGCGACCAGCGCCTTCGGCGTGATCGCGACCAACACCACGCTGAGCCGCGAAGCGGTCGCGGGCCTGCCGCACGCGCAGGAAACCGGGGGCCTGTCGGGCGCTCCCGTGCTGCAGGCCAGCAACCGGGTGATCCGCCAGCTGCGCGCCTGCCTGGGCAAGAGCTTTCCCATCGTGGGCGTGGGCGGCGTGATGAGCGCGGACGATGCGGTGAGCAAGATCCAGTCGGGTGCCAACATCGTGCAAATCTACACCGGCCTGATCTACCAGGGGCCGTCCCTGGTCTGGGAATCGGCGCGGGCGATCCAGGCCCTCGCCGACAGCTGATCAGGCCAGCGCAAGCACTTGGTTCGCGATGGCCAGGCAACTGGTCAGGCCCGGGGACTCGATGCCGAACAGGTTGACCAGCCCCGGCACCCCATGCACCGCCGGCCCCTGGATCACGAAGTCGGCCGCTGGCTCATGCGGCCCGCTGATCTTGGGCCGCATGCCCGCATAGCCCGGCTGCAAGGCACCATCGGGCAAGCCGGGCCAGTAGCGGCGGACCTCTGCATAGAACGCCTCACCCCGGGCCGGGTCCACCTGCAGGTCGTCGGCCCGATCGACCCACTGCACGTCCGGTCCGAACTTGGCCTGCCCTCCCAGGTCCAGCGTGAGGTGCACGCCCAGACCGGCCAGGTGCTTGTCCGGCTCGGGCGCGGGGTAGATCAGATGCTCGAAAGGGGATCGGCCCGACAGGGTGAAATAGTTGCCCTTCGCAAACCAGGCCCTGGGCACGTGGTCGGCTGCCAATCCGCGGACGCGCAGGGCCAGATCGCAGGCACCGAGACCGGCGGCATTGATCACCGTGCGCGCCCGCAGGCGCGTGCCGTCGACGGTCTGCACGTCGATGCCGGCATCGGTTGCCGCGAGGTGATCCACCTGCGCGTGGCACACCACCATGCCGCCCGCGTTCTCCAGATCGCCTTGCAGCGAGAGCATCAGGCCATGGCTGTCCACAATGCCCGTGGAAGGTGAATGCACCGCACCCAGGCACGCCAGCTGCGGTTCGAGTTCAAGCGCCTGCTCGCGGTTGAGCAGCAGCAGGTCGTGCACCCCGTTCGCACGGGCCTTCTCGATGATCGATGGCAACGCCGCCAGCTGCGAAGCCGTGTTGGCCACGATGAGCTTTCCGCAACGCTGATGGGCGATGCCCCGCTCCGCGCAATAGGCGTACAGGGCCTGCTTGCCCTGAACGCAGAGTTGCGCCTTGAGCGAGCCCGCCGGGTAGTAGATGCCGGCGTGAATGACCTCGCTGTTGCGCGAACTCGTGCCCGTGCCAATGTCGGCCTCGCGCTCGAGCGCCATCACCTCGCGCCCCGCCAGCGCCAGGGCACGCGCCACGGCGAGCCCCACCACACCGGCGCCCACCACCAGGGCATCGACCTGTTCGATCGCAGCGCTCATGGAAAGGCCTCAGCGGTGGCGATCCACCAGTTCCTGCACATAGCGCGCGGGTATGGCATACGAGATGCCGGAGGGCTGGCTCAGCGCCGATTCGCGCGTGTTCTTGATGAGCACCATGTTCATCACCCCCATCACCTCGCCCGTGTCCGGATCGAACAAGGGCCCGCCGCTGTTGCCCGGATAGGCCGTGGCGTCGAGCTGGAAGATGTCGAAAGTGCCATTGCGCAGGCTGCGGATGGCTTGCTCGCGCAGCCGCTCTGCCGACGGGCTGGGCAACGCCGCCGAGGTGATGGTGGACACGGTCGCGCGGTGCGTGACATGCGAGAACCCCAATGAGCCTCCAATCGGAAAACCCATGAAGGCCAGGTCATCGCCCTCTCTCACGCGCCGGGAATCGCCGATCTTGAGCGCGGGCCCGGGCGCGCCCGACACGCGCAGCAGCGTCAGGTCGCGCGCCACATCGGTCTCCAGCACCGTGGCCGTGCGCATCTGCCAATCGCCCTGCCCCACGCGCACCTGGACCACCAGCGACGCCTCGTCGGCCTCCGACGGCAGCACATGGGCATTGGTCACCACCAGATCACCGCGCGCGACCAGAAAGCCCGCGCCCCGCAGTTGAAACCGCGGGTTGTCCGTGCTCCTGAACGTGCCGACCAGCACCACGGACGGCTTCACGCGCACCACCGTGTCAGCCAACCCCGCCCAGGCGCCGGCCCCGCCCAGGAGAGCGATCATCCCGAGGCCCAAAGCAAGGAAAAGGCGTCGCTTCATTTCGCGTCCACGGGCTCGGCCCGCATTGATTTGACCAGCTTGCGCAGCAGATGCCACACCAACATGACCGGCGGCATGCGCAGCCAATGACCGCGCAGGTACAGGACGAACCGGGCGGCGGGCGTCCATCCATCCGATGCGGACGCATGGGCGGGGCGCAAGGCGCGCAGGAAGAGCGCATCCATCACGCGCTGGCGCCAGGGCGCCATGCGCACAGCGGGGCTGGCGCGCAGCGCCTCAGTCACCGCCGGGGGGATGGGTGCATCGAGCAGCAGGCCGACATAGCGCAAGGCCTGGTGCAGGGGCCATTCCAGCTGCAAGGCGCGAGCCCGCGCAAGCAGTTCGGGCCAGAAGTCCGGATTCGCGGCGAACTCGCGCAGCAACGCCTCCAGATCGACCAGACCCCGAAGACCCAGTTCCAGATCGCCCTCATGGAACAGGTGCGCCGCGCTGTGCAGCACCATGTCGGCCGGGCACAGCACCTGAATGCGCGGATCGTCACCCGCCGGCCGGGCACTGGCCAAGAGCAGATCGGAGTCGGGCTTGAGCCGGGCTGTCAGCGGCATGATGGCGTGGTGGACATCGAGCACCGTGCCACGCTTCATGTGCTTGAGCGGCGGCAGCTCGTGCATCCAGGTGCGGTAGTAGCGCTGGTCGTAGGCGTCGCGGTTCATGGACACCCAGCCACCCATCATCAGCGCCGACTCCACCTCCGCCAGGCGCTGCCTGGGCACCAGGATGTCCACGTCCGACACCATACGGCCCCGCGACGCATCCAGCCCGGCCATGGCGTAGGCCGCCCCCTTGAGCAGCACCACCGGCAAACCCATGGGCTCCAGCGCGCGCGCAATCTCGACCACCTCGTAGCGCAGCTCGGTGTGCTGTCGGGCCGCCAGCGCCATGGCCGAGCCGAGATGCCGTCGGGGCGCCGCTGGCAAACGATCCCAGTCGCCCGAGGCCTGGGCACCGCTGCCAATGCGGGCGAGCACGTCGGCCTGACGGGCCTGGCGGATGAGCAGATCCCAGGCGCCTGGGCCCAAGGCGGCCAGGCTGTCCGGCTGTTTCAGGGCTGCCACGAGGGTGTCGATGCGGGGCAGCGTCATGCGGGTGTGGCGGCCAGGGCCTCGAACCAGGCAATGGCCTCGTCGAGGTGGCCGTATTGCAAGTCATGGCAGCCGCACTCGTCCACCAGCGCCGCCAAGGCCTGAAAGCCAGCACGCCCATGCACGTGGTGGTTGAAACTGTTGGACGCAAGCTCCACCAGCGCACTGGGCCTGGGACGCGCTTCCACGGTCAGCGGGGCCTCTCGCTTGAACTGGGGGAAGACCACCCAGGCCGGCCGGGCCGCCTGGTCTGCGCGCGCGAGGCTGTCTGGCGAAATGCGCATATGCGCCACCGTGCCCTTCATCGTGTCCCGGGCCACCGGCCCGAAGTTCGCATTGGGCGCCCGCTTCCGGATGACCTCGATCGACTCGTTCTTCAGGCTCACGGGGCGTGGCGACGGCGTCACCAGGCCCGACACCGGATCGAGCAAGGCCATTTCGTCGGACAACAGACGCCAGCCACTCAGCATGAGGGCCGCGCACAATGTGCTCTTGCCCGAGCCCGGTGGCGCCGGCAGGACGAGCACCCGCCCGCCCCGCTCCAGCACCGCCGAATGGATCGTGATCCAGGTGTGGCAATAGCTGGTCACGCACCAGTTCATGCCCCACTCCAGGAACGCGAACGCCTCGCCGTGCGCCAGGGGCGTGAACGGCTGGAAGCCGTCCATCTCGAACACACAGACCGTCTTGAGCAGGTGCCGCTTGGGCTTCACCTTCACGTGGAAGTCGGCAAAAACGTCGTCCCCCGTCAACACCTCATGGTCGGGATAGAGCGCCTGCAGACCCTGCGCAACCACCGGAATGGGGCTGCGAATGTGCATGACAAAGGGGGGGACGCGCAGAAAGAGACCGTCGGAACGCAGGCGGTGCGCCAGTTCCGCTGGTGGGAGTGCGGCCAGCGCCTGCGTGGACCTTACCCCTGCGTGCACTCGACCAGACCCATGGACTCGAATTGCACAAGCAAGGACTGCAGCATGTCCAGTTCCTCGGCCGCGGGCTCGACAAGGCCCATGGCCTGGGCAAGGCTTTGGGCATCGCGGGCCTGCCCGGCCTGGATCAGGCCAAACGCCTCGCCAGCGATGGGTGTCAGCGCGTGAAGACTGCCGCTGGCGTCGTCGTACACGACCACACCATCCGGCCAATGCTGAATCGCGAAATGATCGGCCCGGGCACAACCGAAGTTGACCTGAGCCTGAGCCAGGGTCACAGGAAGGCTGGACCGTAGATCATGTCAAAGTAGGCCATCGTCTGCGACAGCGTCCAGGTCGTCCCCGCAAAGGGCGACCACACACCTTGACCATTCCAGATCGCGCGGCACTGGCTCTTGGTCAAGAGCACGCGCGTCGAATCGTTGTTGAACGCGGTGGCCGTCAGGAAAGCGGCCGCCACATGGCGCGCCAATGCCGCGTTGTTGCGGTTGCCGCCCTGGTCGAGCACTTCCTGGATCGTCATCTTGCCGTAGACGTTGCCGGGATCGCGAGTGAAGCCTGTGGTCGTGGACAGGAACTTGGTTTCCTTGAACTTCGTCGCCAAGCCCGCTTCGCTGTTCTTCCAGTAGCCATGCGACTTGCATTCGTAGTCGGTCTTGATCGCGCGCCCCTGGCTGACCTTCATGTGCGCAGCGGCCAGCGACGAGAACGACGACGGGCGGATGCAGGTATGGTCACCAGCCAGCACGCTGTTGCTCTTCAAGGCGGCCATCACAGGAGCAGCCGACAGACCTGCGCGCACCAGACGGCGACGCGACACGCCAGAAGCGGGTTGCTGAGACGGAGTGGAAGAATCGATCATCTTGTTTACCTCTCTTGCAAGACAGGCCCAGGTGCGGATGGAAGCCCAATGGGTGCTTGAGCCTTTGGTAGCGCAAGTATAGACCACGCGCAACAAAAAGTAAGCAAATACGGGTCAAAAGCGGACATATTGCCGGTTTGGCGCTCCCTCAAAGTGGGGAGAATTCTGTCAGATCCGCGTGACCATTTGACAGCACTTTCTCAACAAGTGCGTAAAGCGTTTTGATTTTCCTGGGATTCGGTTTTTCCGCGGGGCCAAAAACAGAAAAGCCCGGAATCTTTCGATTCCGGGCTTTCGTAAAAATGGTCGGCGTGGCGGGATTCGAACTCGCGACCCCTTGCACCCCATGCAAGTGCGCTACCAGGCTGCGCTACACGCCGACAAGCCTCAAATTATAGCGTCCAAATGAGGGCAAATCAGGCAGAGTGCCTCAGAAGCTCACGAATTTCAAGCAGTTCACGCCGAACGTCGTGCAGGAGGCCACCCGAACCGGTGTGCACGGGGTATTCGGCTTCGATCAGGGGGATCACCACATCACCATGAACAACTTCATCGAGGTCGATCACGTCAATGGCTTCATCTTCCTCGTTGCGGCGCTTGTCGCGCTCGGCCTGAACGATTTCCTGCAGCTTGTTGCGTGCACCGCTGATGGTGAACCCCTGGTCGTACAGAAGCTCGCGGATGCGGCGGATCATCAACACCTCATGGTGCTGGTAATAACGGCGATTGCCGCGCCGCTTCATGGGCCTGAGCTGTGTGAACTCCTGCTCCCAGTACCGCAGCACGTGCGGCTTGACGCCACACAGCTCGCCCACTTCACCAATGGTGAAGTAGCGCTTGGCGGGAATGGGTGGGAGCGTTTTTTCCATGAAAATCAAGGCGGTACGGACCGAACCTTGAAATCTACTCTAACTGGTGCGTGTGTGCACGGCATGGTGAACATTTCCGTGTGAAATGTTGCAACGGCCCCGCCCACCAACAAAAACGCCCCAAGTCGGGGCGTTTTGTGTTGTGAAGACCGCAGTGGCGGCCGGTCGGCCGCTGTCGTCCCAGGGTGCGCTCAACCCCCAATGATGGCGGTCTGCACCTGCTCCTTGAGCTTGGGACTGGCGTGGAAGGTCACCACACGACGCGCTTCGATGGCCACGGGCTCACCCGTTCTCGGGTTGCGCCCGGGCCTGGGCGCCTTGGTGCGGATCTGGAAATTGCCAAAACCTGAAATCTTCACGTCGGTGCCGTCCACCAGGCTGTCGGTGATCAGATCGAAGAAGGCATCGATCATGTCCTTGGATTCGCGCTTGTTCAGGCCAATCTGGTCGAACAGCAGCTCGGCGAGCTGTGCCTTGGTCAGGGCAGGCGTTTCCAGGCTTTCCACGGCGAGTTCCATGCGGGCATTCTCCATTTTGTTCGTATCAGGCGCGCAACCGGCCAGCCACACGCTGGGCCACCGCCTCGACGGCGGCGTTGACGGTCGCGTCAATGTCCTCTTCGGTCAGTGTAGCGTCGTCGCGGTTGAGCACCAGCCGCACCGCGAGGCTTTTTTCATCCACGGCCAGCGACCCCGCGGGCGTGCTCCCGGACGACGCCTGCTTCTTGGGCCGGTACACGTCGAACAGCACGACGTCGCGCAACCAGGGGCTGGCCGGCGCGCGGATCGCCTCCAGCACGGCGGCGTAGGTCACCGACTCCTTGACCACGATGGCCAGATCGCGCTCCACCGCCTGGTGGCGGCTCACCGCCTGGTAGGCCGGCACGGGGCGGTCCAGCACGGCATCGAGCTCCAGCTCGAACATCACGGGCGCCTGAGCCACGTCGTAGCCCTGACGCCAGCGGGGGTGCAGTTCGCCGACATGGCCGATGCAGCGGTCGTCCAGCCAGACGCTGGCGCAGCGCCCTGGGTGCATCGCCGGGTGTTCGGCCACCTTGAACTCGGGCCGGCGCGGGGCCAGCAAGGCCTGCACATCACCCTTCACATCGAAGAAGTCCACGGCACGTTCAGGCGTGCCCCATTGAAGCATATCGGTGGCACCGTAGGCCAGGCCGGCCACGCGCATGGGCTGGCGGAAGCCGGCCACGGTCGTGTCGCTCTCGACGACGGAGGCGTCCTTGAAGAACACGCGCCCGACTTCGAACAGGCGCACGCGATCGGTCCGCCGGTCCAGGTTGAACTTCAAGACCGCCAGCAAGCTGCCCAGCAGCGACGAACGCATCACGCTCATCTGGCTGGCGATCGGGTTCAGCAGGCGGATCGGATCGGCATTGCCGGCCAGCTCGCGCTCCCAGCGCTCTTCCACGAAACTGAAGTTGATGGTTTCCTGATAGCCCAGCTGGGCCAGGCTGCGGCGCACCGCAAACGGACCGCGGCGCGCCTCGGTGCGGATCTTGGCGGTGATGGGCGCCAGCGGCGGCGTGTCGGGCAACTTCTCGTAGCCGACGATGCGGGCGACCTCTTCGATCAGGTCTTCTTCGATCTGCAGGTCGAAACGGTAGGCGGGCGGCATGACCGTGAGCACGCCATCGCCCTCTTCCACTGGCAAGCCCAGGCGGCGCAGGGCACCCGCGCATTGGGCCTGGTCGACCGGCATGCCGATGACCTTGGCCGCGCGCGCCACCCGCAGGCTCACGGGTTGCGGCGTGGGCAGCTGCACCACGTGGTCGTCCAGCACGGCGGCCTGACCGCCGCAGATGTCCAGCACCAGCTGCGTGATGCGCTCCACGTGCTCGCGCGTGGTGGACGGGTCCACACCGCGCTCGAAACGGTGACCGGCGTCGGTGGAGAAGTTGTAGCGGCGCGAACGGCCCGCAATGGACTTGGGCCACCAGAACGCGGCTTCGATGTAGATGTTCTGCGTGTCGTCCGACACGGCCGTGGAGTCGCCGCCCATGATGCCGGCCAGCGATTCAACGCTTTGATCGTCGGCGATCACACCAACCTGCGCGTCCACCGTAACCGTGTTGCCATTGAGCAGCTTGAGCGATTCGCCTTCCCGGCCCCAACGCACCTGCAGGCCACCGTGGATCTTGTCGAGGTCAAAGATGTGGGACGGGCGCCCCAGCTCGAACATCACGTAGTTGGAGATGTCCACCAGCGGGGAAACGCTGCGCTGGCCGCAGCGGGCCAGGCGATCCACCATCCAGGCGGGCGTCGTGGCGCGGGTGTTCACGCCGCGCACGATGCGCCCGGTGAAACGCCCGCACAGGTCCGGCGCCTCCACGCGCACCGGCAGGCGGTCCTGCAGCGGTGCCGCCACCGACGGAAATACTGGCTCGATCAGCGGTGAGCCGGTGAGCGCCGACACCTCGCGGGCAATGCCGTACACGCTCAGGCAATGCGCCAGGTTGGGCGTGAGCTTGAGCGTGAACAGCATGTCGTCCAGCGCCAGCTGTTCGCGAATGTCGCGCCCCACCGGGGCATCGGCCGGCAGCTCCAGCAGGCCGCCGTGTTCGTCGGACAGCTTGAGCTCGCGCGCCGAGCACAGCATGCCCTGGCTCTCCACGCCGCGCAGCTTGCCCAGCTTGATCTGGAACGGCTTGCCGTCGTCACCGGGTGGCAGCTCGGCGCCCACCAGCGCGCAAGGCACCTTGATCCCTACGCGGGCATTGGGCGCACCACAGACGATGTTGAGCAGACTGCCCTGCCCCACGTCCACCTGGCACACGCGCAGGCGATCGGCATTGGGGTGTTGCACGGCGTCCTTGATCTCGCCCACCACCACCTTGGTGAACGGGGGCGCCACCGGCTCCAGCTCTTCGACCTCCAGACCGGCCATGGTCAGGGTATCGGCCAGTTGCTGGCTGGTCAGGGGTGGGTTGCAGAAGGCACGCAGCCAGGATTCGGGAAATTGCATGTCGTGGTCTCAGCGGAACTGGGCGAGAAAACGGACGTCACCGTCGAAGAACAGACGCAGGTCGTTGACCCCGTAGCGCAGCATGGTCAGGCGGTCCGGCCCCATGCCGAAAGCGAAACCGATGTAGCGCTCAGGATCCAGGCCCATGTTGCGCACCACGTTCGGGTGCACCTGGCCAGAGCCCGCCACCTCCAGCCAGCGCCCCGCCAGGGGGCCGTGCTGGAACTGGATGTCGATCTCCGCGCTGGGCTCGGTGAAGGGAAAGAAGCTGGGGCGGAAGCGCAGCACCAGATCATCGGACTCGAAGAAGGTGCGGCAGAAATCCGTGAAGACGTACTTCAGGTCCTTGAAGCTGACGTTCTCGCCCACCCACAGGCCTTCGCACTGGTGGAACATCGGCGAGTGCGTCGCGTCGCTGTCCACCCGGTAGGTGCGACCGGGCGCGATCACGCGGATCTCGGGCATCGGGCGCCCGGCATCCAGGTCGGCGCGGTGGCGCTTGACGTGCTGCACCGCGTGGCGGATCTGCATCGGGCTGGTGTGCGTGCGCAGGAGGTTGGGCGCCTTCTCGCTGCCCCCCTCCACGTAGAACGTGTCGTGCATCGAGCGCGCGGGATGGTCTTCCGGCGTGTTCAGGGCGGTGAAGTTGAACCAGTCGGATTCGATCTCGGGGCCATCGGCCACCTCGAAGCCCATGGAGCCGAAGATCGCTTCGATGCGCTCCAGCGTCAGGCTCACCGGGTGCAGGCCGCCCTGGCCGCGCTGGCGACCGGGCAAGGTCACGTCCAGCGCCTCGGCCTTGAGTTGCGCCTGCAACTCGGCATCGGCCAAAGCCTGGCGCCGCTCGGTCAGCGCGCCTTCGATCGCCTGCTTGGCCTGGTTGATGGCCGCGCCACGGGTCTTCTTCTCTTCCACGGAGAGGGCGCCCAGGCCCTTCATCAGCTCGGTGATGCGGCCCGACTTGCCCAGGTACTGCGCCTTGGCGTTTTCCAGATCGGCCGGCGTGGCGGCTTGAACAAACCCGGCACGGGCGCTCTCGACCAATGCGTCCAACTCGTTCATGTGTGTGCTTGAATCGTTGGGAAATAAAAAAGGGGTTGAAGCCAGCGAGGGAATCCCTCAAGCCTCAACCCCTTTGAGCGACGGGGCGCGCCGCCGTGAGGCGGCGTGCTCCTGCCGTGAATCAAGCGGCCAGCTTGGCTTTGACTTGCTCCACGATGCTGCCAAAGGCAGCCGGATCGTTCACCGCCAGATCGGCCAGCACCTTGCGGTCGATTTCGATCTGGGCCTTCTTCAGGCCGTTGGCGAATTGGCTGTACGTCAGGCCGCAAGCACGGGCGCCAGCGTTGATACGGGCGATCCACAGTTGACGGAAGACGCGCTTTTTCGTGCGGCGATCGCGGTAGGCATATTGCCCAGCCTTCATCACCGCCTGTTTGGCGATGCGGAAGACGTTGCCGCGGCGGCCGCGGAAACCTTTGGCCAGAGCCAGAACCTTTTTGTGTCGGGCGCGAGCCGTTACACCACGTTTGACGCGAGGCATGTGTGTTCTCCTTGTTCGTCGTTGATCAAATGCCCGTGCCGGGCAGCATCTGTGCCATGTGACCCATGTTGGTCTCATGCACGGTGACTGCTCCACGCAGGTGGCGCTTGTTCTTGGTGGTCTTCTTGGTCAGGATGTGACGCTTGAAGGCTTGACCGCGCTTGACGGTGCCACCGGGACGAACGCGAAAACGCTTTTTCGCGCTGCTCTTGGTCTTCATTTTGGGCATCTTCATGCTCCTTTTCATTTGTGCTCGTGAGGCGCCGCGAACCTTCCGCGGACTTGTTGGCCCCGAGCCACTTTTATGGGCAGCCTTTCGGCTCCCCGATTCGGCGTCCGGCTTTTCAGCCAGCGCCTCGGACCGGCAGGAGACTACCCTGCCCGTCCAATGCTGTTCTTGGCCGCCAACCGCCCTCAGGCGGCCGACTGGCTTGCCGCAGGCGCCGCTGCAGCGGCCTCGGCGGGCTTGGCCGCACCACCGGCCTTCTTGCGGCCGGGCGCGATCATCATGATCATCTGGCGCCCTTCGAGCTTGGGAAACTGCTCCACCACGATCGAATCGGCCAACTCATCGCGAATGCGGTTCAGCAGGGCCAGCCCCAGATCCTGGTGGGTGATCTCACGGCCGCGGAACCGCAGCGTGATCTTGCACTTGTCACCATCGTCCAGAAAGCGCCGGATGTTGCGCATCTTGATGTTGTAGTCGCCGTCGTCGGTACCGGGCCGGAACTTGATTTCCTTGATCTCGATGACCGTCTGCTTGGCCTTGGCTTCCGCCGCCTTCTTCTGCTCCTGGTACTTGAACTTGCCGTAGTCCATCAGGCGACACACCGGAGGGACGGCAGTGGCCGCGATTTCGACCAGGTCCACATCCAGCTCACCGGCCATGCGCAGCGCTTCCTGCAAACTGACGATGCCCAAGGGCTCGTTCTCGGGGCCGTTGAGGCGAACCTCGGGGGCCATGATTTCCCGGTTCAGTCTGTGTGCGCGCTCTTCACGTTGGCGGCGGTCGCGAAAGTTGGTAGCTATGGTGAGTTCCTTTGTGTGGGCCGGTTCAGGCAAATTGGCGGCCACCCGGCCGCCTCACGCACACGAAGTGCGCCATGGCAGCAGGGGCATCCAGCCAGATGTTTGAAATCAAACTTTGGATGAAACGTCAGCCGCGATCAATTTGGAAAAGGCTTCCAGCGGCATGACACCGAGGTCTTTGTTCCCTCGCGCCCGCACAGCCACGGCACCAGCTTCTTTCTCTTTGTCGCCCACGACAAGGATAAAAGGCAGCTTTTGCAACGCGTGCTCCCGTATTTTATACGTAATTTTCTCGTTGCGCAGGTCCGTCGTCACCCTAAGCCCTTGATTCTGCAGAGTTTTCGCGATTTCCAGACAGTATTCGCCCTGGGAATCGGTGATGTTGAGCACCGCCACCTGCACCGGCGCCAGCCAGGTGGGCAAGGCCCCGGCGTGCTGCTCGATCAGGATGCCGATGAAACGCTCCAGGCTGCCCACGATGGCGCGGTGCAGCACGATGGGCGTGTGGCGCGAGCCGTCTTCCCCCACGTATTCCGCGCCCAGGCGCTCCGGCAGATTGGGGTCGACCTGGATCGTTCCGCACTGCCAGGGGCGGCCCAGCGCGTCCTTGAGGGTGTATTCGATCTTCGGGCCGTAGAAGGCGCCTTCGCCCGGCAGATACTCAAAATCGCAGCCCGAGGCGCGAAGGCCCTCGGCCAGCGCGTTCTCTGCCCGGTCCCAGCTCTCTTCCGTGCCAATGCGCTTTTCCGGGCGGGTGGAGAGCTTGTAGATGATGTCGTTGAAGCCGAAATCTTTGTAGACCTTCTGCAGCAGCGTGGTGAAGGCCACCACCTCCGCCTGGATCTGGTCTTCCGTGCAGAAGATGTGACCATCGTCCTGCGTGAAGGCGCGCACCCGCATGATGCCGTGCAGGCCACCCGAGGGCTCGTTGCGGTGGCACTGGCCGAATTCACCAAAGCGCAGCGGCAGATCGCGGTAGCTCTTGATGCCCTGCTTGAAGATCAGGATGTGCCCGGGGCAGTTCATCGGCTTGAGCGCGTAGTCGCGCTTCTCGGACTCCGTGACGAACATGTTTTCGCGGTACTTGTCCCAGTGGCCGGTTTTCTCCCACAGGCCCTGGTCCAGAATCTGCGGGCCCTTCACCTCCTGGTAGCCGTTGTCGCGGTACACGCGGCGCATGTACTGCTCCACCTCCTGCCACACCGTCCAGCCCTTGGGGTGCCAGAACACGGTGCCGGGCGAGTGCTCGTCGATGTGGAACAGGTCCAGCTCGCGGCCCAGCTTGCGGTGGTCGCGCTTCTCGGCCTCTTCCAGCATCGTCAGGTACTGCTGCAACTCGTCCTTGGTCGCCCAGGCCGTGCCGTAGATGCGCTGCAGCATCTCGTTGCGGTGGTCGCCGCGCCAGTAGGCGCCGGCCACCTTCATCAGCTTGAAATGCTTGAGCTTGCCGGTGCTGGGCACGTGCGGGCCTCGGCACAGGTCTTCAAAAGCGCCCTCGCGGTACAGCGACACGTCTTCATTGCTGGGGATGCTGGCGATGATTTCCGCCTTGTAGTGCTCGCCCAGGCCCTTGAAGTAGGCCACGGCCTCGTCGCGCGGCAGCACGCGGCGCACCACCGGCTCGTCCTTGGCAGCCAGCTGGGCCATGCGCTTTTCAATCGCCACCAGGTCTTCGGGCGTGAAGGGGCGCTTGTAGGAAAAGTCGTAGAAGAAACCGTGCTCGATCACCGGGCCGATGGTCACCTGCGCATCGGGAAACAGCTCCTTCACGGCGTAGGCCAGCAAGTGCGCCGTGGAGTGGCGGATCACCTCCAGGCCTTCGGCATCCTTGGCCGTGACGATGGACAACGGGCTGTCCTGCGTGATGAGGTAGCTGGTGTCCACCACCTTGTCGCCGATCTTGCCGGCCAGGGCGGCCTTGGCCAGGCCGGTGCCGATGGAGGCCGCCACGTCGGCGACCGTGACCGGGCCGGGGTATTCGCGTTGGGAGCCGTCGGGGAGCGTGATGTGCAACATGGGGAGGTCCAGAAAACAAAAAAGCGCGGCAGGGGCCGCGCTGGTGTGGGGGAGAAAAGGAAATCGATCAGGCAGGCGCGAACTGCAGGCCTCAAAGGGCCGTGGAGGTGGTCTCCATAGTTCGCGGTGTCATAACCAGATTGCCTTTCTCGCTCTTGCTGATTCAGAAGAAGAACAGGCATTTTCCCACAAAACCCGGACATGCCTCCGCCCTGCCCGCATCAGCGCCGTGGCACGCGCCAACGCGTCGTTTCTTCCTTGGAATTTCGGCACCGGGAAATTCCCATGGAGTCATCGGCTGACCATCAGTACCATCAGATTGATTCTTATGTGAATCGCAGTTTTATATATAAAACATTTGTTTCATTCCCGAAGGAGCACCCATCCATGCGTTCCCAGCTTCTCCGCCTCCCGCTTCTTGTCGGCAGCTTGTCCATCCTCGCCGCGTGCAGCAGCATGCCCGGTGCTCGCAACGCCATGCCCAGCCCCGGCCAGGTGGTCAACGTCCAGCCCCAGACCCGTTCCCTGCTCACGGAATCCTCGCAACGCTGGATGGTGTCCTACATCACCACCTCGCACTCGGGGCAGAACACCGTGGTCCAAGGCCTGATCGATCTGCCGAAAACGCCACCGCCGGCTGGCGGCTACCCGGTCGTGAGCTGGGGCACCGGCACCACCGGCGTGGCGCCACAATGCGCCCCCTCTCTGGCGGCAGCGCCGTCCCGGCTGGAGTACCAGAACCTGCTGTTGAAGCAGGGCTACGCCGTGCTGCGCACGGACTACGAGGGCTGGGGCGCCTTCGCAGGCCGGCCTGACCTCGAAGGCCGCAGCAACGCCTACGCCATGGCCGACCTCGTCACCGCCGCCCACGACCTGCCCATCCAGCTCAGCAAGGAATGGATCGCCGCCGGGCACAGCCAGGGCGGGGGTGCATCCATCTGGGTGGCCTCAATGAAGGAGCGCACGCCGGCCTACCCGCTGAAGGCCGCCGTGGCGCTGGCACCCACCGGGCCCGGCGTGCTGAAGTTCCTGAACGACGTGGCCGACGGCCAACCCGTCTCGGCCAGCGCTCAGCCCTTCGTCGCCATCACGGCTTTGGCGGCGAAAGTGGCGGACCCGAGCCTCGATCTGGACAAGCTCACGCACCCGGCCATGAAGCCTCAGATCGAAGCGGCGAAGACCACCTGCATCGGCGGCCTGTTTGGCATGCCCGTGTTGGCGCCAGGCCAATACCTGAAGAAGGGGCCGGAGTTCGACAAGATGGTGAAGTTCTTTGCCACGCAGGACCCCACCCAGCTCCAAATGCAAGTGCCCCTGTTCATCGCACAGGCCGAGAAGGACCAGACCACGGTCACCCCGCCCACCACGCGGCAGATGATGGGCGCTCTGTGTGCCAAGGGCGCGCGCATCCAGTACAGGGAGTACGCGGGCCAGGATCACGGCTCGGTGATCATGGCGTCGAGCGCGGATTCGCTGCGCTTCATTTCGTCCGTGCTGTCGAACCAGACACCGGCCAACGACTGCCGTTAAAACGCCGCACGCTCAAACAAAAAAACGCCACCCCGCTGGGTGGCGTTTGTGTTTCTGACGCTCCGCGCTTCAAGCCTTTGACTGTTGAGCGGCGATGGTTTGCAGCTCGCAGATCGTGTCCAGCAGCACGCCAAACTGAAAATTCAACTCGTCGTAAATCGCCTTGCGGTCGACTTCGGGCATGGGTACTCCGTCGCGCCCGTCGTAGCGCTCCAAGATGGCGGCGAGCTGACAGGTTTTATCGAGCGCCTGAGAGGACAGGGACCACACCTGGGTCGCGAAGTTCTTGCGGTGGACGCGGGCGAGCGCGTTACGGAAGAAGAGTTTGATTGCCATGCTTGAGATTTCCATTGTTCAGTTGTGAATCGATGACATGCCGGGGATATCACTCGGCCAGCAATGCGACCACCATTCTGACCTATATATAGGTCACAATCAAGGAGCCATTGACCCACCCTTGCTCATCTCAGAGAGCAAGCACCGTGGAACCAGATCAAGCATTCGGGCAGGCGTTGCGCAGCCTGCGGACGCGTCGCAAGTGGAGCCAGACCGAGCTCGCACTTCGTGCTGACGTGGCTCGGACCTTCATCTCGCTGATCGAGCTCGGAAAGAACAGTCCGAGCGTGCGCCTCATGTTCAAGCTTTGCGACGCACTTGACGTCACCCCTTCGGACCTTATGAAGGACGTCGAGAAGCGCATGCGCACACAGCGCGTCCGCTAGAACTCGACTCGAACTTCAGCCGCCCTCCCCATCCAGGCGCAGCGCCCAGGATTCGATCTGCCCCGTCTCGAGCCGGCGGCGGAACAGCCTGGCCCAGGAAGGCGGCAGCGGCAAGGCGAGGATCTGCTGCAGCGTGTGCGGATCGCCATCGCGCTCGGCGATGGCATGCAACAGCCTCTCCAGTGTCCAGTCCGGGTGCGGTCGCGCCACGAGGCGGACGGCATCGCCCGTTTGAACAAGCCCCGGCCGCAAGACGCGCAGGTACCAGCCAGCGTGGCCGCCCTGCTGCACGCGCCGCGCCATGTCGGGCACGCCAAAGCGGTCGTTGAGCTTCCAGCAAGGCTGACGGCCCTGGCTCACCTCGAACAGCGCACCACCGACCGCCCATTGGTCGGCGATGCAGACGTTCGTTTCGTCCAGGCCGGGTTCCAGGCTGAAGTTTTCACCGAAGGCACCGGGTTGGCGCAACAAGGCGGCAGCCGTCTCGCCCGGCAGCTCGCGCCGCCAGGCGCCGTAGTGCGCCCAGGTGTAGCAATGCACAGCCTTGTCGGGCCCGCCGTGCACGCGCGGGTCGCCCTGCTCGTCGCCGTCCAGACCGAGCGCACCCACCATGAGCGCGCCAGCCTGAGGCTGCTTGTCGATCGCGCTGACGCTCCCGGCCCGGGTGTAGGCCCGGGCCTTGCCGGTCAGCACAGCCCGCAGCCGACCGATGACCACCGGCGCCTCGCTCATCGCGGCCTCAGCTTCACGGCAGGGAAATCGACCGGCACCGCGAAAGCCACGTTCACGTAATTGGTGAAAAGGTTCAGTGCCACGTGGGCGAGTATCTCAACGATCTGCTCGTCGTTGAAACCGGCCCCGCGCAGCGCCTGAACGTCGGCGTCGCTGAGCTGGGCACGGTCGTTGACGACCTTCAAGGCAAAGCGCAGCGCGGCGGAAGTTTTCGGGTCGTCGGATTTGCCCTGCTGCGCGGCGGCCATCTCGGCGGCCGTTGCACCGGCCTTGCGGCCCAGTGCGTTGTGGGCGGCCAGGCAGTACTCGCACTGGTTGCGGTCAGCGATGGCGACGGCGAGCTGCTCGCCCAGCTTCGGCGAGATCACGCCACCACCCAAGGCGCCAAAACTGCCCCACATGCTTTTGAGGGCGGCACTGGAGTTGGCGACCGCCCGGAACATCGCCGGCGTCGCCCCGAAGGCGCCATGAATCTGGTCAAGCACTTGCTTGCGCTCGCCAGTGGCTTGGGCAGGATCGATCAATGGAACGCGTGACATGGTGTGGTCCTTTCAGTGGATTCGGGTGGGAGGAATGAAGCAGCTGCTGTGCGCCAGTGTGCCCCGGCAGGAAGTACCATTGGGAACGAATCGTCCATGCGACATACCTAATCGTCCAACACATGAGCAACCTGCCGATCGACCGCCTGTCCAGCCTGCTGGACCGCTTCAAGGTGCGGGCGCACCTGTTCCGCAACGGGCCGCTGTGCGGCGTCAGCCGCTTCCCTGCGGAGCCAGGGCGCGGCTTCCTGCATGTGATGCGGCGCGGCGAACTGGAATTGCGGCACGGCGCCAAGACCGCACTGCCACGCCGGCTGACCATCACGGAACCGAGCCTGCTGTTCTACCCACGGGCGCTGGCGCACGAGTTCCGCAACCCGCCACAGGACGGTTCAGATTTCGTCTGCGCCGAACTGGCGTTCGACGGCGGCGAGCGCAACCCGCTGGTGCGCGCCCTGCCCCCTTTGATCCTGCTGCCCCTGGCGCGGGTGGAAGGGCTGGAGCCGGCACTCGCCCTGCTGTTCGCCGAGACCGAGCGGCTGCGCTGCGGCCAGCGGTTGCTGGCGGATCGCCTGTTCGAGGTGGTGCTGATTCAGCTGCTGCGCTGGCTGATCGACCATCCGGCCGAAGCCGGCATCCCGCCCGGGCTGCTGAACGGGCTGGCGGACCCTCGGCTGGCGCGCGCGCTGGTGGGGCTGCACGAGCAACCCGGCGCGCCCTGGAGCCTGGCCACCATGGCGCAGGAAGCAGGCATGTCGCGCAGCGCGTTCGCTGCGGCGTTCAAGACCGCCGTCGGGCAGACGCCCGCCAACTACCTAGCGGACTGGCGATTGAGCCTGGCGCAGACACAGCTGCGGCAGGGGCGCCAGGTCAAGGAGATTGCCGACGCACTGGGCTATGCCAGCGCGCCTGCGCTCTCGCGCCTGTTCAGCCAGCGCCTGGGTTGCTCCCCTCGGGAATGGCGGGAGCGGGATGGGGCTACATAGCACCACGCCAGCGCCCACAAACCTGAGATGCGGGCGGCCCGTTCGTCCTGTCGTTGTCGAGCGTGAACGGTGACGCGTCCAAGCACGACGTGTGCGTGGCGCCATTGGCGAATACGCTCAACTCACCGACGTGCCGGCAAGTGGGTCTCGCGTAGCGGTGGCAGCAAGCGAATGTCGATGCCGTCGCGTTGCCCCAGGGCCCGAATCCGCGCCATGCCAGCCGCCGTGTTGTCCAGAAGGTAGGGCATGGGAACCAACGGATGGCGCAGCGACCGGGTGAAATCATCCCAATGCACGGGGATGACGAGCTTCGCGCTGGTGTTGATCACGGCCTCGTTCCAGTACGCTTGCGCGAACCCGTCTGGTTGTTTACCGAGTGCTCCGATGCCCAGCACCACCGTGTCCGCTTTCATGCCGTCAAACGCGTGTGCTCGGAAATTTGCACTCGGCACCACGAGCACATTGCCAAGCTCGTGCTCGATGAAAAACGAGAAGTTGTCGGCCATTCGGTAGTCGCTGAGCGTAGCGTGCTTCACGGGCTCAGTGATGAATCCGAAGAAAAGAAGCCCGGGAGAGTGCGGCGTCTCAATGGTGGTAACCCGAAACGAGCCGATCTTGACGGGTGTGCCGACATGCAGGCGCTGCAGCTGGGGCTCCGGCGTGCCTTGCCCTCTTGCCACGTTGAGCGACGACTTGGAACCATGGACCACGGCGCCTGTTTGCATGGCCACCCGTCCAGAGTCCATCGCATGATCATGGTGGGAATGGGCCACGAAGATCGCATCGATGCGCCGGGGGACGTGCCTCAAGGCGAATGCGATTTCAGCGTCGTCAGGCGTGATAGACGTCAACAGTTGCAGGAATGACGGCCGGGAGAAGAAGCCGTCGGTCATGATCGAGGTCGTTCCATCGCTCAGTACGATGGTGCTGGTGCCGAGGAAGGTGGCGCGCAGGCCAGTGTTTGCAGGGTCGTTCTGCAAGAACACCTGAGGGGAGTCCACATCGACACTGGGTCTGATCATGGTCAACGCCCAGGCGACCAACACAGCGAGGAGCATCAACCCCAAGACGCTGATGACCAGGCATTTGAGATGTCGCAGGCTAGAGTCTTTCAATGGCAACCTTCAAGAGTCAATCTATTGATCGGATGTCACTGGCTCGCTCAGTGGCGCGCCGGTTGGTGCAGGCAGCGCTGGGGCCGAGTCCGATCTTGCAGACGATTCCTTGAGCAAAACCAGGTCAATAAAACACCAGAAATTGAGACCCGAGATATTGTTGTGATCCCTCATGATGGTGGTCTCGTCCAGCTTGACCACCCAATAGGGCGAGTAGGGGTGTGACTGGCCAACCAAGTGCTCGATTTGCATTTGCTTCGGTATTCCTGTTTGCCCCAGCGAATTCCAACCTTCGCCCTTGCTTATCCAACCCTCTCCGTTGACAGGCGACGTTCTGTCCTGGATGGACCGCGCAATTTTTCGCTGAACGGACTCACGCAACCAGCCCTCTTTGACCTGGCATTCATTTCCATCACGGCGATGACTCATGCCAAGTTTGTGGGTCTGGTAGGGTTTAAATTGACCCATCGTCGTTCGGTCCATCTCGGCCTGGTCAACCTCGAGCTCGTCGGTGCGTCGCCGATGTTGCGGAGGAAGGTAAACCCGATGGAATTCCAAGCTCGTGCTGAGCCAACGTCCAATGGGGAACAGGGTCGTCGCCGCCCAATCGCCAGGTGTGGCGGCAACGATCAGGCGCACCGGCTGCATCGGTTCGAATCCCCGGCGACGGGCGTGTGCCTGACTTGCGTCGTAAAGCGGTGAAAACCGCATGGCTTCAATGGCAGGGTTGATGAGAACGACCAGATCACCGAACCCACGAACGGCATCGACGCCGGGCTCCGTTTCCGCCTGAATCAGGCGCTGCAGGAGCGTCTGGTGCACCGCGTTGTAGAGAGCCGAGGCACCGAAGCTGTGCCCGGTGAGGACCAGTGCGTTCTTGTGTTCTTTGTTCGCCTTAATCAACTCCAGTTCAAGCAGGAAGCCCACGAGTGCATTTCGTCCCACTTCTTCGCTGGTATTTTTTCGGTCCCAGAACGTGGCGGTGTTCAGATACGGAACGTCGATCGAGTCACCACGCCAACCGATGTAGATGCCGACGACCTCCTTGCCCGGGAGCCGGCGCTTGGCATCGCCCAGGCGGCGTCTGAAGCTGTCTATGCTCCCATCCTCCGGAGCAGCGCTGTGGTGCCAGCCATGAATGAAAACCACCACATACAGGTTCTCTTTCTTTTCGAGGTAATTCAGTATGGAACGCTGCTGGCTTTTGTCCATGCGATTGTCGAAAAAAATCCCCTGGTCGTCGATTTCGACAAAACCCAGGATAAAACCTTCCTTCGTCTTGACCAAAGCACTTGTGTCGCACTTATTTTGCGTTTCATCGCAAAGCTGGGCCGTGTCGTGTCGGTAAGCTTCTTTGGCCGCACAACTCGCCAAGCCTAAACACAGCAAGGCCGCGAGCGCTGCCATAGAGAGGCAATGCCACCTTTGCACCCATGAAAGTTCGCCGTGCTTCATGCTGGCTCCAAACAAGGCACCTCTGTGCGACGAAGCGATTGTCAACCCAGTGGAGAGATTTCAACAGGGGAAGTGATCCCCCAAATTTGCATAAAGCAGACTTTCCCTCTTCCTATCAGGCAAAAAAAAGCCACCCCGAAGGGTGGCCCTGTCTCCTCAACCCCTGATGGGGTGAGTTCAGTGGAACTGCTCTTCCTCGGTCGAGCCCGTCAGCGCCTTCACGCTCGAAGAACCACCCTGGATCACCGTGGTCACGTCGTCGAAGTAACCCGCGCCCACTTCCTGCTGGTGCGACACGAAGGTGTAGCCCTTGTCGCGTGCGGCGAATTCCGGCTCCTGCACCATTTCCGTGTAGTGCTTCATGCCTTCGCCGCGGGCGTAGGCGTGGGCGAACTGGAAGGTGTTGAACCAGTTGATGTGGATGCCGGCCAGCGTGATGAACTGGTACTTGTAGCCCAGCGCGGCCAGGTCTTCCTGGAACGAGGCGATCTGCTTGTCGTTGAGGTTCTTCTTCCAGTTGAACGAGGGCGAGCAGTTGTACGACAGCAGCTTGCCGGGGCAGGCGGCTTGCACGGCTTGCGCGAATTCGCGGGCGAAGCCGATGTCGGGCACACCGGTTTCGCACCACACGAGGTCGGCGTACGGCGCGTAGGCCACGCCGCGGCTGATGGCTTGCTCCAGGCCGTTCTTGACGCGGTAGAAGCCTTCTTGCGTGCGCTCGCCGGTGAGGAAGGGCTTGTCGTTGGCGTCGTGGTCGCTGGTGATCAGGTTGGCGGCTTCGGCGTCGGTGCGGGCCAGCACGATGGTGGACACACCCATCACGTCGGCGGCGAAGCGCGCGGCGATCAGCTTCTCGCAGGCTTCTTGCGTGGGCACGAGCACCTTGCCACCCATGTGGCCGCATTTCTTCACGGCGGCCAGTTGGTCTTCGAAGTGCACGCCGGCGGCACCGGCGGCGATCATGTTCTTCATGAGTTCGAAGGCGTTGAGCACGCCGCCGAAGCCGGCTTCCGCATCGGCCACGATGGGCAGGAAGTAGTCGATGAATTCCGGGCTGCCCGGCTCGATGCCACGGCCCCACTGGATTTCGTCGGCGCGCTTGAAGGTGTTGTTGATGCGGCGGACCATGGTGGGCACCGAGTCGTAGGCGTAGAGCGACTGGTCGGGGTACATGGTTTCCGAGGTGTTGCCGTCGGCGGCGACTTGCCAGCCCGAGAGGTACACGGCTTCCAGGCCGGCCTTGGCCTGTTGCATGGCCTGGCCGGCGGAGATGGCGCCGAAGGCGTTCACGTAGCCCTTCTTGGCGCCACCGTTGACCTTGTCCCACAGTTTCTCGGCGCCGCGCTTGGCCAGCGTGTGCTCGATCTGCATGCTGCCGCGCAGGCGCACGACGTCGGCGGCGCTGTAGCCGCGCTTCACACCCTTCCAGCGCGGGTTGGTCGCCCAGTCTTTCTCCAGGGCTTCGATCTGTTGGGCGCGGCTCAGTTGCTCGGTCAGGGATTGCGGCATTTGAATACTCCGTGAGGTTGATGGATCGGGGCGGCTGGCTTGCATGCAAACGCGGTGCCGTTGAGAAGACTTTAAGTCTTATAGAAGAGTTTTGGAAGCTCTTATGTCTTATATAAGAGAAAAAATTTCTTGTTATTTTTCAACGTACTTTTCTTCAAATTTCTCAATGTAGAAATCAATTTCTTGCATTGAGAAATTTTCTTGCGCCGCAACATTTTGTGTTTTCATATTGCAAAACAAACATCTCTCATCCCGGAATACCCTGAAATGCTTCAGGCATGATGCGACCCACTTTCGTGCACACCTGTCAAAAACCGTGACCTCCCCGAACCGTTGGTGGGCCTATGCGTGCCTGGCCTTGAGCATGTCGCTGGTGGGCAGCTATGTGGCCCTCTCCAAGCCCCTGGTGCTGGTGTTCCCTGTGTTCCTGCTGGCCTGGCTGCGCTTTGGCATCGGCGGCCTGGCGATGTGGAACTGGTTGAAGAAGCCGGCCGACGAACCGCCCATGTCGCCACGCACGCGCGGCCTGCTGTTCCTCGAATCGTTCCTGGGCAACTTCCTGTTCTCCATCTGCATGCTGTTCGGCGTGAGCCTGACCACCGCCGTGGCCGCGGGCGTGGTGATGTCGTCGATCCCGGCCGTGGTGGCCTTGTTGAGCTGGCTGTTCCTGCGCGAGCGCATCGGCTGGCGCAGCGCGGCCGGCATTGCCTGCGCGGCGCTGGGCATCGGCCTGTTCTCGCTGCAGAAGGTGGACGCCGGCGCGGCGGTGGCCGACACCAGCGGCCCGTTCGGCATCAGCAAGGCGCTGCTGGGCAACCTGCTGGTGTTCGCCGCCGTGGTGTGCGAGGCCTCTTACGTGGTGATCGGCAAGCACCTCACCGAGGGCCTGGGCCCGAAGCGCATTTCGGCCGTCATCAACCTCTGGGGTTTCGCGCTGGTCACGCCGTTCGGCCTGTGGGCGGCCTGGACGTTCGACTTCTCCACCGTCGCCCTGCCCGTCTGGGGCCTGCTGGTGTTCTACGCGCTGGCCGCGAGCGTGTGGACGGTGTGGCTGTGGATGACCGGGCTCAAGAAGGTGCCCGCCTCGCAGGCCGGCGTGTTCACGGTGATGCTGCCGATCAGCGCGGCGGCCATCGGCGTGCTGTTCATGGGCGAGCGGTTGACGTTGCTGCAGGGCGTGGCGTTCGGCATCGCCCTGCTCGGCCTGGTGCTGGCCACCCTGCCCGGCCGCGCGGCGCCCAAGGCCTGAGCGTTTTTCAGAGGCACCACAGCCCGGTGGGTTGGGTGATGCCCATCCACAGCGCCCAACCCGAGGTGAGCGCCAGGGCCAGCCCGGCCAGGCGGATGCCCCAGCCACCCGAACGCGCGCCGCGCAGGCGCAGCAGCAACCACGGCCCGGCGGTGAGCGAGACCGAGGTGCCGATGGAGAACAGGGCCATGATGGCCGCGCCTTCCAGCGCGTTGGCCGACAACGAGGCCACCAGCAGCGCCGAGTACAGCAGGCCGCAGGGCATGAGCGCCCAGGCCACACCCAGCACCACCGGGGCGCGTGGCCCCAGTTTCACCATGGCGGGCCGGGCGCGGCGCCACACTTGCTGGCCGAGGTTTTCGATCCAGGCGGGCTGCCTGGCGCGCCAGAGCAGCACCGCGCCGAGCAGCAGCGCGGCCACATGGAACATGGTCCACACCGGCCGCAGCACGGCGGTGTGGGTGCCCAGCCAGGCCAGGCCCTGCACCGAGCCGGCGGCGAAGGCGCCGAACAGCGCATAGCCCAGCATGCGGCTGACCTGAAAGCCCAGCAGCGCCTGCGTGCTGCGCGCACCGGCCGCGCGGCCGATGCCGGCGCAGGCCGCGCCGCACATTGCCACACAGTGCGGGCCGCCCACCAGGCCCATGAAGAGCGCCGTGATCGCCATGGAGGTTTGCATGGTGGGCGCCCGGGCCGGCCTCAGATGATGCGCGAGAAGCGCGCGCGGTCGAGGTCGACCTGAAGGTTCTTGTCGAACACCATGGCAATGGCGCGCACCAGGAACCAGCCGGCCTCAGTGACCTGGATGCCGCCGGGGTTCAGGCGCACCAGGCCCTCGGCGGCCAGGCCTTCGAGCACCTCGAGTTCGCGCGCGAAGTGGCTCTTGAAGCTGATCAGGTGCCCGAGTTCGATCGACTCGAACTGCACCTCGCCCTGGCACATCAGCGCCATGATCACCGCGCGGCGCAGCAGGTCGTCGCGCGTGAGCGCGAGCCCGCGCACGATGGGCAGCCGACCCTGGTCGAGCAGGTCGCGGTATTCCTCCAGTGTCTTGGCGTTCTGGCTGTAGGTGGCGCCGATGCGCCCGATGGCGGACACGCCGAGCGCGATCAGGTCGCAGTCGGGCTGCGTGCTGTAGCCCTGGAAGTTGCGGTGCAGGCGCCCCTGGCGCTTGGCCACCGCGAGCGCGTCGTTGGGCAGCGCGAAGTGGTCCATGCCCACGTAGACGTAGCCGGCGTCGATCAGCGCGTCGAGCGACATCGAGAGCATGCCGAGCTTGTCGCCCGCGCTGGGCAGCTCGGCCGCCGAGATGCGCCGCTGCGGCTTGAAGCGCGACGGCAGGTGGGCGTAGGCGTAGAGCGCGATGCGGTCGGGCCGCAGCTCGTTCACCTGCGCCAGCGTGCGCGCGAAGGACGCGGGGGTCTGCAGCGGCAGGCCGTAGATCAGGTCCACGTTGACCGACTCGAAGCCGATGCGCCGCGCCGCGGCCACCAGCGCGAACACCTGTTCGGCGGGCTGCACGCGGTGCACGGCCTTCTGCACGGCGGGGTCGAAGTCCTGCACGCCGAAGCTCAGGCGGTTGAAGCCCAGGCGGGCCAGGGTCTTCAGGCGGTCCTCGGTCACGGTGCGCGGGTCCACCTCCACCGAGTACTCGCCGCCGGGCGCGAGCGTGAAGTGGCGCCGCAGCATGGCCATGAGTTCTTCGAGCTCGGCATCGGAGAGAAAGGTGGGGGTGCCGCCGCCCAGGTGCAGTTGCGACACGCTGTGGCCCTGGCCCAGGTGCGCCACCTGCAGCTCCACCTCGCGCGCCAGGTAGCGCAGGTACTCGGCTGCGCGCGAATGGTGTTTGGTGATGACCTTGTTGCAGGCGCAGTAGTAGCAGACCGACTCGCAGAACGGGATGTGCACGTACAGGGACAGCGGCAGCGCCATCGAGCCCGCGCGGCGCTGCTGCAGCGCCTGGATGTAGTCGTTGTCGGTGAACGCCTCCACGAACCGGTCGGCGGTGGGGTATGAGGTGTAGCGCGGCCCCGGCACGTCAAAACGCCGCAGCAGCTCCTCGGAAATGGCGTGGCTCAAGATCGAATCTCCATCAATGCTGCCACTGTGCGACAGAGTGGCCGCATTTCCCTTGATCCTGGTCAAAAGGTGGTGAACTGATCCGTTGCCGGGGAGCGAATGCGACACGGTGGGGGGTATGCTGTAACCTTTTGCGAATCCGGACTTTTCTAATGGACGCTCAAAGCATCAAAGTCGCCTGCTCGAGCTGCAACCTGCGCGAGCTGTGCCTGCCCATGGGCTTGAATCCCGATGAGATGGACAAGCTGGACAAGGTGATTTCCAAGCGCCGGCGCATCAAGCGCGGCACGTCGCTGTTCAGCGTGGGCGACAAGTTCACGTCGCTGTACGCCGTGCGCTCGGGTTTCTTCAAGACCTGCGTGACCACGGCCGACGGCCGCGACCAGGTGACGGGCTTCCAGATGACGGGCGAGATCATCGGCCTGGACGGCATCGTGAGCGACCACCATTCCTGCAACGCGGTGGCGCTGGAAGATGCCGAGGTCTGCGTGATGCCGTTCGACCAGGTCGAAGAGCTCTCGCGCGAGTTCACCACCCTGCAGCACCACGTGCACAAGATCATGAGCCGCGAGATCGTGCGCGACCATGGCGTGATGCTGCTGCTGGGCAGCATGCGCGCCGAAGAGCGCCTCGCGGCCTTCCTGCTCAACCTGGTGCAGCGCCTGCATGCGCGCGGCTTCTCGCAGTCCGAGCTGGTGCTGCGAATGACGCGTGAGGAAATCGGCAGCTACCTGGGCATGAAGCTCGAGACAGTGAGCCGCACCTTCTCCAAGTTCGTGGAGGACGGCATCATCGATGTGAAGCAGCGCTACGTGCACATCAAGAACACCGACGGCCTGCGCAGGATCGTCAATCCTCAGTCTTGCGGATGACCAGCAGCGCGGTCAGCGCGCTGGACGCCATCGTCACTCCCCAGAACACGAAGAAGGCCACGGTGTAGACCGCCTGGCGCGACCAGTCCAGCGGCTGGCCGAACCAGTGCAGGTCGCCCGGGTCCACCATCGCGAAGACCAGCATCTCCAGCACCGCCGCCAGCAGGAAAGCTGGCCAGGCGATGCCCATCCATTGGCGCGCCTGCACTTCAGCGCTCCGGTTGCGGCACCACCGGCGAGGCCGCGTGGTTGCGCGCCTGGTGCGCGGGCTGCAGTTTGATCAGCGCCTCGGCCTTGGCCTGCCCTTCCAGCGCCAGCGCGGCTTCGCGGTCGCGTTCGAACACGGCCTTGTCGAGCACCGGGTCGGCGTTGTGGACGGCGATGAAGGCGGTGATGAGGCTGGCCACCACCACCACCAGCGGGCCGCCCACCACCAGCCACATGTGTGGCACGCGCCACCAGGACACCGGCGGCACAGGGGCCGCCACGGCGGGAGAACTGGATGGGTTCATGAGAGAGCTCCTTCGGGAAGATGGGTCGGATCAGCGCGGCACCAGGAAGGCCGCCTTTTCGGAAACATGGATCGATTCGTCGCCCATGGCACGGATGTCGAAATGGATCGGGTGCGAGCCGGGGCTCGCGGCATCGGGCGGGATCTGCACCCGCACCGCCACCGCACGCACTTCGGTGGAGAGCACCTCCACCTCGGCGCTGGAGTCCAGCGCGATGCCCGGCAGGCCCGAGACGCTGATGGTGTAGCGCTGCGGCGACTCGGTGGCGTTCATGATCTGCAGGCGGAACACGTTCTCGATGCGGCCCTGCTCGACCATGCGGGCCAGGGCGCCTCGGTCGCGGATCACGTCCACCTTGAGCGGCGTGCGCAGGAAGAGGCTCAGGCCCACGGCAAGGGTGATGGCCGCGAGGATGGCGGTGTAGAGCAGCACCCGAGGGCGCAAGGCGCGCTGCAGCATCTGCCGGGTGTCCCAGCCGTTGGCCACGCCGTTCTGGGTCGAGAAGCGGATCAGCCCGCGCGGGTAATTCACCTTGTCCATCACGTCGTCGCAGACGTCGATGCAGGCGGCGCAGCCGATGCATTCGTACTGCAGGCCGTTGCGGATGTCGATGCCGGTGGGACATACCTGCACGCACAGCGTGCAGTCGATGCAGTCGCCCAGCCCCAGCGCCTTGGGGTCGGCCTTCTTGGAACGGGCTCCGCGCGGCTCGCCGCGCTTCGCGTCGTAGGTGACGATCATCGTGTCCTTGTCGAACATCGCGCTCTGGAAGCGCGCGTAGGGACACATGTATTTGCAGACCTGCTCGCGCAGGAAGCCGGCGTTGCCATAGGTGGCGAAGCCGTAGAAGAAGATCCAGAAGAGTTGCCAGGGCCCGAGCGCGGCGGCCACCGAGAGCGCGCCCAGCTCGCGGATGGGCGTGAAGTAGCCGACGAAGGTGAAGCCGGTCCAGAGCGAAAAGGCGATCCACAGCGCGTGCTTGAGCGAGCGCTTGCCGAGCTTGGCCGCCGACAAGCTCGACTGGTCCAGCCGCAGGCGGGCCGAGCGGTCGCCCTCCACCTTCTTCTCGATCCACAGGAAGATCTCGGTGTAGACCGTCTGCGGGCAGGCGAAGCCGCACCACAGCCGGCCGGCCACGGCGGTGAACAGGAACAGCGCGAACGCGCAGATGACCAGCAGTCCAGTGAGGTAGATGAAGTCCTGCGGGTAGAGCACCAGCCCGAAGATGTAGAAGCGGCGCGCCTCCAGGTCGAACAGCACGGCCTGGCGTGCGTTCCACTCCAGCCACGGCAGCCCGTAGAACACGAGCTGCGTGATCCAGACCATGACCCAGCGCCAGTTGGCGAACAGGCCCTGCACGGAGCGTGGCTGGATCTTCTCGCGCGCGGCGTACAGGGACACCATCGTCTCGTCATCGACGGGGACGATGGGGATGGTGGCTCTGGGCTTGCTGGACGGACTGGTCACGTGGGCTGGCTGGGGAGCAGGTTCGGATCGATCAGTTGCCGGCGGCGGTTGCGCCGGCCTTGTTGGACAAGCCCCAGACGTAGGCGCTCAGCACATGGATCTGGTCCGCGTTGAGCTTGCCGGCCTGTGCCGGCATCTGGTTGTTGAAGCCCTTGGTGATGGCGCGCACCACGGCGTCTTCGCCCCAGCCGTGCAGCCAGGTGTTGTCGCTCAGGTTGGGCGCGCCCATGGCGGTGTTGCCCTTGCCGTCCGCACCGTGGCAGGCGGCGCAGGCGGCAAAACCGGCGCGGCCGAGCGCGGCGCGCACCGAGTCGTGCGGGCTGCCCGAGAGGCTGAGCACGAAGTGGGCGACGTTGCGCACGTCGTCCGGCGTGCCCACGGCGGCGGCCATGGGCGGCATGACGCCGTTGCGGCCTTGGGTGATGGTGGCCTTGATCGCCTCGGGCTCACCGCCCCAGAGCCAGTCGCGGTCGGTCAGGTTGGGAAAGCTGCGGGCACCGCGCGCGTCCGAGCCGTGGCACTGGGCGCAGTTGTTCATGAACAGGCGCTCGCCGATGGCCATGGCGGAGGCATCGCTGGCGAGCTGCGGCGGCGTCATGCCATTGAACTGCGCGTAGATCGGCGCGATGGCCTTCTCGACCTTGGCCACCTCGGCCTTGTGCTGGCCGTCGGACGACCAACCCAGCAGGCCCTGGTACTTGCCGAAGGTCGGGTACAGCAGGCCGTAGGCGAGCGAGAACACGACGGTGATGATGAAGAGGTAGACCCACCACTTGGGCAGCGGGTTGTTCATCTCGCGCAGGTCGCCGTCCCACACGTGGCCGGTGGTGTTGTCGGCCGAGGCCTTGACCTTGGTGGTGCCGCTGATCCAGAGCAGGACCAGGCAGGCGATGATGCTGACGATGGTCAGCCCGGCCACGTACCAGTTCCAGAATTCGCTGGTGAAGTCGCTCATGACGTTTCTTTCGTGCTGTCGGGGGTGGCTTCGTCCTGGAACGGCAGCATGGCTGCCTCGTCGAAGCGGTGCTGGTTGCGCCGGGCCCAGGCCCAGCCCACGATGCCCAGGAAGGTCATCAGGCTGATCACGGTGACGGCGCTGCGCAGGTCATTGATGTCCATGGGGTGTTCTCCTGGCGCTCACTTGATGGCGGTGCCCAGCACCTGCAGGTAGGCGATGAGGGCTTCCATTTCGGTCTTGCCCTTCACGTCGGCCTGGGATGCGGCGATTTCTTCGTCGGTGTAGGGCGCGCCCAGGGTGCGCAGCACTTCCATGCGCTTGGGCAGGCCGGCCTCGTTCACGGTCTTCTTCTCCAGCCAGGGGTAGGCGGGCATGTTGGACTCGGGCACGAGGTCGCGCGGGTTGTTCAGGTGGATGCGGTGCCATTCGTCGCTGTAGCGCCCGCCCACGCGCGCCAGGTCGGGACCGGTGCGCTTGCTGCCCCACTGGAAGGGCCGGTCGTAGACGAATTCGCCCGCCACCGAGTAGTGGCCGTAGCGCAGCGTCTCGGCCTGGAATGGGCGGATCATCTGCGAGTGGCAGTTGTAGCAACCCTCGCGCACGTACACGTCGCGCCCGGCGATCTGCAACGCGCTGTACGGCTTGAGGCCCTCCACCGGCTGGGTGGTGGACTTCTGGAAGAACAGCGGGACGATCTCGACCAGACCACCGACCGCGATCACCAGCACGATGAGCACGATCATCAGGAAGTTGTTGGTCTCGATCCGCTCGTGGGTGAAACCCTGGGGCTTGTTGTTGTCGGCCATGGTTGTGGCTCCTCAGGCGTGGGCGGGGTTGAGGGCGGGAATGCGGACGTCTTCCACGCGGCCGTTGCGCGCGGTCATCACCGTGTTCCAGAGCATCACGCCCATGCCGGCCAGGTACAGCACGCCACCGAGCAGGCGGATGACGTAGAACGGGAAGGTGGCCTTGACCGATTCGACGAAGGTGTAGGTCAGGCTGCCGTCGGGGTTGACGGCGCGCCACATCAGGCCCTGCATCACACCGGCGATCCACATCGCGGCGATGTAGAGCACGATGCCCAGGGTGGCGATCCAGAAGTGCAGCTCGATGGCGGGCACCGAGTACATCTTCTTCTGGCCGTACAGGCGCGGGATCAGGTAGTACATGGAACCCATGGTCACCAGGCCCACCCAGCCGAGCGCGCCGGAGTGCACGTGGCCCACGGTCCAGTCGGTGTAGTGCGAGAGCGCGTTCACCGTCTTGATGGACATCATCGGCCCCTCGAAGGTCGACATGCCGTAGAACGAGAGCGAGACGATCAGGAAGCGCAGGATGGGGTCGTCGCGCAGTTTGTGCCAGGCGCCCGAGAGCGTCATGATGCCGTTGATCATGCCGCCCCAGCTGGGCGCGAGCAGGATGAGCGAGAACACCATGCCCACCGATTGCGTCCAGTCCGGCAGCGCGGTGTAGTGCAGGTGGTGCGGGCCGGCCCACATGTAGGTGAAGATCAGCGCCCAGAAGTGCACGATGGACAGGCGGTACGAGTACACCGGGCGCTCGGCCTGCTTGGGGATGAAGTAGTACATCATCCCGAGGAAACCGGCGGTGAGGAAGAAGCCCACGGCGTTGTGGCCGTACCACCACTGCACCATCGCGTCCTGCACGCCGGCGTAGGCCGAGTAGCTCTTGAAGATGTCCACCGGCAGCGCGGCGCTGTTGACGATGTGCAGCACGGCCACGGCCAGGATGAAGGCGCCGAAGAACCAGTTGGCCACGTAGATGTGGCGCACCTTGCGCAGGCCGATGGTGCCGAAGAACACGATGGCGTAGGCCACCCACACGAGGGTGATGAGCACGTCGATCGGCCACTCCAGCTCGGCGTATTCCTTGCCCGAGGTCATGCCCATGGGCAGCGAGACCACGGCCAGCAGGATCACGGCCTGCCAACCCCAGAAGGTGAAGGCGGCGAGCTGCCCGCCGAACAGCCGCACCTGGCAGGTGCGCTGCACCACGTAGTAGCTGGCGGCGAACAGGCCGCAACCCCCGAAGGCGAAGATCACCGCGTTGGTGTGCAGCGGCCGCAGGCGGCCGTAGGACAGCCACTCGATGCCCAGGTTGAGCGCCGGCCAGGTCAGCTGCGCGGCGATGATCACGCCCACCAGCATCCCCACCACGCCCCAGACCACCGTCATGATGGCGAACTGCCGAACGACTTTGTCGTTGTAGACCGCCGAATGGCTGGCCCTGTTGGTCATGGACATACACATACTCCTTGCCAATGTCACTGCCGACAGTGTGCGCAGGGAGTTCCTGTCGGGCCTTGACCTAGGTCAAGCGCGCCCTCAATCGCCCTTGAGGATGCGCTCGCCTTCGCGTTCGATGTTGTCGAACTGCCCCGTCTGGAGCGCCCACCAGAACACGCCGATGATGCCGAACACGAGCAGCACAGACAGCGGGATCAGGAGATAGAGGATGTCCATCGAAAGCCTTCAGTGCCGGGCCAGGCGCAGGGCGTTGCCGATCACCAGCAGCGAACTCGCTGCCATGCCCAGGCCGGCCAGCCAGGGCGGCATGTAGCCGGCCAGCGCGAGCGGCACGCTGACCACGTTGTAGGCCGCGGCCCAGGCCAGGTTCTGCCGCACGGTGCGCAGCGTGGCGCGCGCCTGCGTGAGGGTGTTGACCACGTCCATGACCTGGCCGCCCTGCACGATGAAGTCCGACTGCGACTGCGCCAGCGGTGCCGCGTGGCCGAGCGCGAAGGAGGTGTCGGCGCGCGCGAGCACCGGCCCGTCGTTGAGCCCGTCGCCCACCATCGCCACCTTCAGGCCGCGCGCCTGCAGCGCCGCGATCTCGGCCAGCTTCTGCTCGGGCGAGGCGCCCGCGATCACGTGGTCCACGCCCACCACCTGGGCCACCTGCCGCGCGGCCGCCTCGCGGTCGCCCGACAGCAGCCAGGTGCGCACGCCGAGTGCGCGCAGCGCGGCCACGGCAGCCACCGCGTCGTCGCGCAAACTTTCCTGCAGAACAAAGCTCGCGATCCAGCCGCGGGCGTCGCTCAGGTGAACGGCAGGCAGGGGCTCACCGGCCGCCGATGGCGGGAGGCCGCAGTACTCGGCCGAGCCCAGGCGCACCCAGCTTCCGTCGGGCCGCAAGGCCTGCATGCCCTGCCCTGCCCGCTCGGTATGCCCTGCCAGTGGAGCCAGGTCGGGCTGGCGCGCCATGGCCTCGCGCGCGATCATCCGGGACACGGGGTGCAGCGAGCCTTCGGCGAGGGCACCCGCCAGCGCCCACGCTTCCGGGAGGCTTGCACCCTCCGGGAGGATGACCTTCTGCAGCGCCAGGCGGTCGTGCGTGAGCGTACCGGTCTTGTCGAACACCACGGCGTCGATGCCCGCCAGCGCCTCGAAGGCCTGCAGCCGGCGCACCAGCACGCCGCGCCGCGCCAGCGCGCCGGCCGAGGCCAGCATGGCCGCCGGCGTGGCCAGCGACAGCGCGCAGGGGCAGGTGACGATGAGCACGGCCACCGCCACCGCGAGGGCCTGCGTGTGGTCGATCTGCCACCAGTAGAAGCCTGCCACCGCGGCCGCGAGCAGCACGAAGACGAGGAAAGGCGCCGCGACGCGGTCGGCCAGCACGGCCAGGCGGGGCCTCTCGGTCGAGGCCCGTTCCATCAGCTGGACGATCTGCGCGAAACGCGTGTCGGCGCCGAGGCGGTCGATGCGCACCCGCACCGGGCCGCCGAGGTTGAAGCTGCCGGCCACCACGCCCTGACCGGCCTGGAGCGACACCGGATGCGACTCGCCTGTCAGCAGGGCTTCGTCCACCATGGCCAGGCCATCGAGCAATTCACCATCGCCCGCAAAGGCCTGACCGGCCTGCACGCGCACCGTGTCGCCCACGCGCAGGCGGCGCAGCGAAACGGACTCGTAGCCGCCGTCGGGTTTCTGCCGCTCGCAGACCTCGGGCAGCCGGTTCATGAGCCCGTCGAGCGCGCCGGCCGTGCGGTCGCGCGCCTTGTGCTCCAGGTAGCGCCCGCCCAGCAGGAAGAACACGAACATGGTCAGCGAGTCGAACCAGACCTCGGCGCCCCAGGGGCCGGCGGGGTCGAAGGTGGCGGCCGAGCTGACGAGGAAGGTGACGAGGATGCCGATGGACACTGGCGTGTCCATGCCCACGCGGCCGTGCTTCAGGTCGCGCCAGGCGCTGGCGAAGAAGGGACCGCTGGCGAAGAACACCACGGGCAGGCTGATCACCCAGCTGGCCCAGCGCAGCAGCTGGGTGATGTCGGGCGGGATCTCGCCGGGCGCGGTGACGTACGCGGGCCATGCGTACATCATCACCTGCATCATGCAGAAGCCGGCCACGAAGAGGCGCCACAGCGCCTGGCGGGTTTCGCGCAGGCGTTCGCTGACCGAGAGCGCGTGCTGCATGGGCAGCAGGCGGTAGCCGGTGTCGCCCAGCGCGCGGGCCAGGCTGGAGAGGCGCGTGCGCGTCGGGTCCCAGCGCAGCGTGAGGCGCCGCGTGGCGGCGTGCACCTGGGCGCGCTGCACGCCGGGCAGGTGCTGCAGCACCGACTCGACGGTGTCGGCGCAGGCGGCGCAGTACATGCCCTGCACCACCAGCACGGATTCGGCTTCCCCTTCGGGCGCGAGGCGGTGGGTGAAGGTTTCCTGTTCGACGGGGTCGTCGAGGATGGCGAAGTCGTCGGTGACGGTGAGGGAACCCCGGTGCGTGCCGAGCCAGTCGGCGCGCGGCGGTGCCTCCTCACCTGTCGAGGGCGATGGGGCAGGCACGTGCCTTGCCACGAGCGCTGAGGCTGCCGGGGTCATGCCGTGAGGGTATTCCACGCCGTGTTTCGGGCCATTGACATAGGTCAACACCCGAAGCCCATGCTTTGTTACGCTGGGGCTTCCGATTTCAACCACCAAGGAGAACAACCATGTACAAGCGAATTCTCGTGGCGACCGACGGTTCGAAGCTGTCGCAGAAGGCGGTGGAGCATGGCCTGAACCTGGCCGATCTGACGGGTGCGGAGGTGGTGGCGCTCAAGGTGATTCCGCGTTACCCGCAAACCTATTTCGAGGGTGGTGTGGCGTTGGCGGCGGCCGAGGTGGCGCGCATCGAGAAACAATGGCAGGAAGAGGCGCTGGTGGCGGTGAATGCCGTGAAGTCGGCCGGGCAGTTGCGCGAGGTGAAGGTGAAGCCGGTGACGGTGAAGTCCGATCTGGTGGCCGAGGCAATCATCGCGGCGGCCAAGCGCAACAAGTGCGATCTGATCGTGATGGCGTCGCACGGGCGTCGTGGCATCAAGCGTCTTCTGCTGGGCAGTGAAACGCAGCAGGTGCTGACGCATTCGCACATTCCTGTGTTGGTGCTTCGCTGAGTCTTCTGGGGTGATACCTCGCGGGAGTCAGGGTCACTGGGCTCTGCTCCGCGGGTGTCCCCCGACCCGGCTTCGCCGGGTCTCCTCCTTTACCCCGCTGCGCAGAGCCCAGTGACCCTGTCTCCTGCCAGCACGCGGGCATGCCAGTGTTGGCACGCCTACAGGTCCTCGGTGACCGGGGTGGCCGGCGCAGCGAAGTAAAGGAGGAGAACCGGCGCAGCCGGTTCGGGGGACATGAGCGGAGCCGGCCACCCCGGTCGCCGAGGACCGCTGCAGCCGGAGAAAAGCAGTCAGGCGAACAAGCCCTTGTACTGATCCCGAAGAAGGTTCTTCTGCACCTTCCCCATGGTATTGCGCGGCAGCTCCGCCACCACCACACAGCGCTTGGGGATCTTGAAGTTGGCCAGCCGCGCCTTGAGGGAAGAGACCACCTCATCGGGCTTCACCGAAGCCCCGGGCTTGGCGATCACCACCGCCACCCCCACCTCGCCGAAGTCCGGGTGCGGCACGCCCACCACCGCACTCTCGGCCACGCCCGGCATCTCGTTGATGTAGCCCTCGATCTCGGCCGGGTAGACGTTGTACCCCCCGGAAATGATCAGGTCCTTGCTGCGCCCGACGATGCTCACATAGCCCCGCTCGTCGATGCGGCCCACGTCGCCGGTCTTGAAGAAGCCGTCCGCAGTGAACTCCTCGGCGGTCTTCTCGGGCATGCGCCAGTAGCCCTTGAACACATTCGGCCCGCGCACCTGGATCGCACCGATCTCGCCCACCGGCACCGCCTTCGTGTCCTCGTCCACCACCCGCAGTTCGTTGCCCGGCAGAGGAAAGCCCACCGTCCCGCCGCGCCGCTCGCTCGCGCCGCCAAAGCGCGCGTCCGCCGCATAGGGGTTGGAGGTGATCATCACCGTCTCGCTCATGCCGTAACGCTCCAGGATGGTGTGGCCCGTGCGGGTTTTCCACTCCTCGAAGGTCTCGATCAGCAAGGGCGCGGAGCCCGAGATGAACAGGCGCATGTGGGCCACCTGCTGCTTCGTGAGGCCTGGCTCGGCGAGCAGGCGCACGTACAGCGTGGGCACGCCCATGAACACCGTCGCGCGCGGGAACAGCTCCAGCACCGCGCGCGGCTCGAACTTGTTGAGCCACAACATGGGGCTGCCGTTGATCAGCGCGCCGTGGATGGCCACGAACAGGCCGTGCACGTGGAAGATCGGCAGCGCGTGGATCAGCACGTCGCCCGGCTTCCAGCCCCAGTACTCGCGCAGCACTTGCGCGTTGCTCAGCATGTTGCCGTGCGACAGCATCGCGCCTTTGCTGCGCCCGGTGGTGCCGCTGGTGTAGATGATCACGCCCAGGTCTTCGGCGCGGTTGTGCGCCGGGGTGTGCTCGGCGCTGTGGTGCGCGGCGCGCTCCAGCAGGCTGCCGGTGCGGTCGTCGCCCAGCGTGAACACATGGCGCGTGCCGGCCTTGAAGGCGATCTTGGAGACCCAGCCGAAGTTGGCCGGGCTGCAGACCACCACGGCGGGCTCGGCGTTGCCGATGAAGTACTCGATCTCACCGGCCTGGTAGGCCGTGTTGAGCGGCAGGAACACATGGCCCGCGCGCAAGGTGGCGAGGTACAGCACCAAGGCCTCGACCGACTTCTCCACCTGCACCGCGATGCGCGAGCCTTCGGGCAGCTTCATCGAATCGAGCAGGTTGGCCATCATGGCGCTGGCGCGGTCCAGGTCGCGCCAGGAGTAGCGCAGGCCGGCATGGGCGCCGCCCACCGTCTCCACGGCGGTGCTGTCGAGGTCGGCGGGAAAGGCCGCGCGCAACGCGGCGTACAGGTTGTGGTTCATGGTGTGGGAACGCAACGAAGAGAAGAAGGGATTCAGAAAACGGGTTGGCGCTTGGCCAGGAAGGCGGCAATGCCTTCGCGGTGTTCGGCCTGGGCGGCGTAATGGTAGGCCTGCTCGACCACCGCCTGCACCGGCTGGCCCGCGCCGAGCGCGCGCAGGGTCTGCTTGTTCTGGCGCGCGGCCTGCGGCGCCAGGCGCGCGATCCGCTGCGCGCGGACCTGCACCTCGTTGGCCAGGCCGGCATCGGGCCGCACCGCTTGCAGGAAGCCGCGCGCCTTCATCTCGTGCGCGTCGAGCACGGCGGCTTCCAGCAGCATCTCGCGCGCGCTCGCCAGGCCGACCTCGCGCGCCACCAGTTCGGCTTCGCGCGGGGCCATGGGAAAGCCCAGGCGGGCAATCGGCGCACCGAACCGCGCGCCCTCGCCGGCCACGCGGATGTCGCAGCAGCTCGCGATCTCCACGCCCGCGCCCATGCAGTTGCCCTCGATCTGCGCCAGCAGCGGCAGGTCGCAAGCCAGCATGGCGCCCAGACCGCCCCACACGTCGTTCTCGTGGAAGTCGCGCAGCGCGTCGGCATCGAAGCGAAAGCCCGGGTACTCGGCGATGTCGCCACCGGCGCAGAAGTGCCCGCCCTCGCCCGCCACGATCACACCGCGCAACTCGGTGCGCGCCTGCAACTCGGTGAAGACCGCCTTCAGCTCGCGCCACATCGCGCGCGACATGGCGTTGAACTTGCCCGGGTGGGACAGCGTCACGCGCGCCAGCGCGTGATCGATGGCCAGGTGGACCCGGCCGCTCATTCGAGCGTGGCGCCCGAGGCCTTGACCACCTGCGCCCACTTCTGGATTTCGCCCTTGACGAAGGCATCGAACTGCGGGCCGCTCACGTTGGCGAATTCCGCACCCTGGTTGGCCCAGACCGCTTTCGCTTCGTCCGTGCTCACGGCCTTGCGGATTTCATCGATCGCGCCTTTCTGCGCGTCGGCCGGCGTGCCCTTGGGTGCCCAGACGCCGTACCAGGTGGTCACGTTGTAGTCGGGCAGGCCCATCTCGGCCGCGCAGGGCACGTCCGGCAAGGCCGGGCTGCGCTGCTTGCCCGACACCATCAGTGCCTTGATGCGCCCGCCCTTGATGTGCGCGGCCGACGAGCCCAGGCCGTCGAACATCACGTCCACCTGGCCAGCGATCAGGTCGTTGAGCGCCGGTCCCGCGCCGCGGTAGGGAATGTGGGTGATGAAAGTCTTGGTCTGCTGCTTGAAGAGTTCGCCCGCGAGGTGGTGCGAGGTGCCGCTGCCGGCCGAGGCGTAGTTGAGCTTGCCCGGGTTGGCCTTGGCCATGGCGAGGAACTCCTTGAAGTTGGCGGAGGTCACGCGCTTGGGGTTGACCACCACCACCTGCGGCACGCTGGCCACCAGGATCAGCGGCACCATGTCTTTTTCGATGTCGTAGTCGAGTTTGGGGTACATGCTGGGCGCGATCGCATGGTGCACCGCGCCCATGAACAAGGTGTAGCCGTCGGGCGCGGCCTTGGCCGCGATGCTGGCGCCCAGCGTGCCGCCCGCACCGCCCCGGTTGTCGATCACCAGGCTCTTGCCCGAGAGCCGGGCGAACTGCGCGGCCATGGGCCGCGCGAACGCGTCGGTGCCGCCCCCGGCCGGGAACGGCACGATCAGGGTCACCGGCTTGGTGGGCCAGGTCGACTGGGCATGGCCCGCCGTGGCGTAGAGGGCGGCGCCGGCCACGGCCGTGCGAAGGATGTCTCGTCGATTCAGGCTCTCGGTCATGCTGTTGTCTCCTTGTGGTTGAAATGGCGGCTTCAAAGATAGAGGTCCTTGATGGCCGCGGCTATCGGGATCTTTCCCTGCGCGAGCGAGGCGCGGTGCTTGTCCAGTCGCTTGAGATCGTAGAGGTAGTTCACCATCAGGCCGTAGGACTGTTTCAGCCCCTTGGCCGACGGATCGGCAGCCCAGTTCAGGCGCTCGACCCGCGCGCCGTTGCCCAGGTGGAAACGCGCCACCGGGTCCAGCGGCTTGCCTTCGTTCAGTTCGTCGCCCAGATAACGCGCGGCCCAGCCCATGAGCGCCCGGCGCTCGGGCGCGTTTTCGGCCAGTTCGTCCACGCGCTCCCAGGCCTTGAGCATCTCGGCCGGGGCGTTCTTCGTGAGCCAGCCACGCAGGGCCGGAATGGGCGAAAGGGTGGCGAAGGTCTTGAGGCGGGGGAACTCCTGCTTGAGCGTCTCGACCACGCGTTTGATGAGCGAGTCCCCGAAGCTCACGCCCTTGAGGCCGGTCTGCGTGTTGCTGATCGAATAGAAGATGGCGGTGGTGGCCTTGCCCAGGTCGGCGGGCGCGGCCGCCTCGTCGAGCAGCGGCGTGATGCTGGCGGCGATCTCGTTCATCAGCGCCACCTCCACGAAGATCAGCGGTTCCTCGGGCAGGCGCGGGTGGAAGAAGCCGTAGCAGCGGCGGTCGCTGTCGAGCCGGTTCTTCACGTCGGCCCAGCTGCGGATGTCGTGCACCGCTTCGTACTTGATGAGCTTTTCGACCAGCGAGGCCGGCGAATCCCAGGTGATGCGGCGCAGGTCGAGAAAGCCCACGTCGAACCAGGTGGAGAACATGTACTCCATCTCCACATCCAGCGCGAACAGGCGCTTGTCGCTGCGCAGCTGCGGCTGCAGCTCGGCGCGCATGTCCACCAGGAAGCGCACGCCCTCGGGGTTGGCGCTGAAGCGCTGCAGCAGGCGGCGCCGGGGCGAGACGGTGGCGCGCCGGTAGAGCACCTCGGCCGCGGCCTCGTCGGGCGTGCCCACGGCGGCGGCGAACTGGGCCTGCGCCTTCTTGACGCGCTGGGGATCGGCCACGAAGCGCTCGCTCATGAGCAGCCAGAGGTCGCGCCGCTGCGGCGGCGAGGCGCTGGCGTACCAGTCCATCATGGCCTGCGCGCGGCGCCCGCCCTCGACCTCGCTCACCAGCGGGTCCACGATGGCCTGCAGGTCCCGCAGGGACTGGCGCAGCATGCGCGGCGACATGGCCTCTTCGTCCAGCCGCAAAGTGGCATCGAGCCGCTCCTGGGTCGAGCGCGGGCCAGCGGTTTTCACCGTCGGGCGCAGCAGGGAGACGCCTTGCGCCAGCCAGTCGGGTGGGGTCATGCCGAAAGCCTCGATGTCTGATTGCGGGCCAGTTCCCGCAAGGCCACGCGCTGGCGCGTGAGGTGGGTGCGCATGGCGGCTTCGGCGCCCTCGGCGTCGCGCGCCTTGAGCGCGGCGAACACCGCCATGTGCTCGGACAGGCTCTGGTCCAGCCGCCCCGGCGCGTGAAGCTGTTGCAGGCGCGCGAGCTTGACGATCTTGCGCAGGTCGCCGATCACCTGGGCCAGCCAGCGGTTGCTCGCCAGCGTGATGATGGCCTCGTGGATCTTGAAGTTGGCGTCGTAATACTCGTTGATGAGCCGGGCCCGGGCGCTGCGGTTGAGGCGGTCGTGCAGTTGCTCCAGGGCGGCCAGGTCGGCATCGCTCGCGTTGTTCGCGGCCTCGAAGGCGCACCGGCCTTCAAGCAGCGCGATGACAGGAAAGATCTCGTCAAGATCGCGCTCGGTGACCTCGCTCACGAAACAGCCGCGCCGGGGTTCGTGCCGCACCAGGCCTTCGGCGGTCAGCACCTTCAGGGCTTCGCGCAGCGGCGTGCGCGAGATGGCCAGTTCCGCGCACAGCGCGGGTTCGTCAACGAAGCTGCCCGGGGCGAGCGCCCCCGCGAAGATGCGCTCGCGCAGCTTCGTGGCCACTTCGTCATGCAGGGAATTGAGCATGGGTCGCTTGCAAAATTATCTGTAATTACACGTAATTCTAAAACCATCCATCGCACCCCCGACACCCGGACTTACCCGAAGCACCGCCGAGGTCGGGGCCTGCGTGGCGGCGGCTCGGCATCCCGGGTTGCCGGCCATTTCGCCCATCGATGCAATCGGACGTCCATTCCCATGCAAATTTTTGCATTCCGGGACATGCCGCGTCCGTCCTCTTCTTCCAACCACGACCATTTGGTCAAAATACCAGATTCAATTACCTTGCATTGCCTGCGCAATACCTCACGGCAATTGCATCAAACCGAATTAATAGGCGGTGCAAACCCCTGACTTTCCTTCATTATCCAATCGCCCCGTCGATAGGATTGTCAGATCGAAGCGAATCCGTCTGGCAATCACCCCAACGGGGTGAACACCGCGGGAACGCAGCACCACGGCGCGCTCTGGGGTCAACGGCCAAAAGCGTGCAGGGAATGTTGGATTGTCTTTCCGGTGTCGCATCGGATTGGCTTTCATGCAAGGAGGTTGAATTATCGAAACCACCCATCCGCCCTCACCGATTAACCGCTCGGTGATGAAAACCAAGGGCCTCATTTCTAGCCGATCGGCCATGCCGATCAATTGACAGTCGATCCAAAGTTCTCAATCCAGTTTTCCCTACAGGAGTTCATCATGAAAGCAGCCATCACCCGTTTCCTGCGCGACGAAGAAGGCGCCACCGCAATCGAATACGGCATCATCGCCGGCCTCATGGCGGTCATCCTGCTCGCGGTGTTCACCGGCGAGAACGGCGTCCAGGACACGTTGAACGCCATCTTCGCGAACGTGCGCACGGTGGCCACCACCGGCACCAGCGGCACCCCCTGATCCCTCTCACCCACCAGCCCCAAGGTCCTGTGCCATGAAACTGGTCCTGCTGCTCTGGCTGCTGATCGCCATCGTTCACGATGGCCTCGAGCGCCGGGTGCGCAACGGGCTGGTGCTGGCGGGCATCGCGCTGGCGCTGCTCGCCCTGGCCCTGGACCTGCAGCCCTTCGGCCTGACCTGGCCGCAGGCCCTGCTGGGCGGTGCCACCGCGTTCGGCGGCCTGCTCTGTTTCTATGCCTTCGGGCTCATGGGCGCGGGCGACGTCAAGTTCGCGGGCGCCCTGGGCCTGTGGGTGGGCCTGCAGCCGCTGCTGCCCATCTGGGTCGCCGCCAGCCTGCTGGCCGGCCTGCATGGCCTGCTCTGGCTCGCGCTGCAGCGTTGGCCCCTGGCGCCACGCCTGGCACTGGCACTCTCGGGCCGGCCGCGTGGCACCGGTTTGCGCGCACGCCCGATCCCCCTGGCGGCGTATCTCGCCGCCTCGACCATCGCCTTCATGGCCTGGCGCGCTGGCGGCTGAAGCGCCGCAGGCACCGACCCATCCCTTCAAAGGCCCGACACCATGATCCGATTCACCCAAATCATCGCTGGCGTCCTGGTGTTGCTGGCGCTCTTGTTGATCGGCTATGCGTGGATGCTCAGCCGCAAACCACCCCCGCCCGTGGCTGCCCCGCAGCCGGTGGCGCAGCTCGCGCCGGCCGAGGCCACCTTCCCCGTGGTGGTGGCCACCAAACCGCTGCCGGCGGGCCAGGCCATCGAAGCCGGCGCGCTGCGCGTGGCGCAACTCACCATCAACCCGGCCGGCGCCTTCATGACGGTGGCCGAGGCGGTCGGCCGCGTGCCGGTGTTCGACCTGGGCACCGGCGCCCCGCTGCTCGAAAACCAGCTGGTCTCCGGCCTGGCCCTGCGCCTGGAACCCGGCGAACGCGCCGTGGCCGTGAAGGCCGACGAGGTCATGGGCGTGGCCAACAGCGTGCGCCCGGGCGATTTCGTCGATGTGTTCTTCGCCCTCAAGGCCGACGGCCGGGACGTGGACCGCAGCCAGTCGCGCCTGCTGCTGGCGCGCAAGCGCGTGCTGGCCTTCGGCACGGCATCGGTGGACGGCATGCCCACCAGCGGCGAGGGCCGGGGCGGCCAGAAACCCCAGGCAGGCAACCAGCAGCCCGCGCGCACCGCCGTGCTCGCCGTGCCGGTGGAAGACGTGAACCGGCTCGCGCTGGGCGAGGCCAACGGTCGCCTGCTGCTGGCGCTGCGCCACCCGAACGACACCGCCGAACCCGATCCCACCCTGTTCGCCGAACTGCAGACCGCCTTGCAGCCGGCCCGCCGCAACGGCGGCGCGCTCACCGGCATGGACCGCGCGCTTGCCGGCCTGACCACCCAGGACCTCGCGGCCGGTGGCAGCGCCCGCCGGCCGGCGCAGCCCGGCATTGCCGTGCCCCGCGCGGTGCTGGCAACCGCGGCCCCCACGGGCCACGAGGTCGAGATCATCCGCGGCGACCGCCGCGACACCGTGCGCTACTGAGACCACGCGCGTCAACCCACCAGGTGCTCCGCATGATGTTCAAGCCCACACCCCGCCCCCTTCCCCGGCCTTCTCGCTGGCCGCGCCTGGCGCTGCTGGCGGGCCTGTTGATCACCGCCACCTCGGGTGGCCTGTTCGCGCAACCGGCGAGCGACGCATCGGCCAGCGCAGGCACCACCCGGCCCCTGCGGCTGACCGCGGGCACTCAGCAGGAACTGGTGATCGACAAAGGTGTGGACCGCATCGCCATTGCCAACGAGCAGGTCGCCTCGGTCATGGTCACGCGCAAGGCGCGCGGGGCGTCGGGTGCAGCGGGCGCGCGCCTCATCATCACCGGCAAGGCCCCTGGCAGCACCTCGCTGCTGGTGTGGGAGCGGGGCAGCGACGCCGCCACCACCTACACCGTCCACGTGCAGCGCGACGCCGCCGTGCTGCAGGGCGCCTTCCCGACAGCCGCCGAGCACCAGCAGGCGCGCGAGGCGGCCCTCGCGCTGCAGCCCGACAAGGCCCCGCTGGCCGACCGCGCCACCCTGAGCGTCAAAAGCCAGACCGTGCAGGTCGAAGTCAAGATCGTGGAATTCAACAAGCGCGTGCTCAAGCAGGCCGGGCTCAACCTCTTCAGCACCGCACCGAACAAGCATGGCTTCAGCTTCGGTGTGTTCTCGCCCAGCACGCTCACATCGGCCAGCTTCGAACCCAACGGCGTGATCAAGGGCGAGGCAACTTCGCCGCTGGCCCAGGCCTTCGGCCTGCTGATGAACTTCGGCAAGGCCAACATCGGCCTGAACCTGGGCCTGCTCGAAGGCAACGGCCTGGCCCGCGTGCTGGCCGAGCCCACGCTGGTGGCGCTCTCGGGCCAGAGCGCGAACTTCCTCGCCGGGGGCGAGATTCCGGTGCCTGTGGCGCAAGGCCTGGGCACCACCAGCATCGAATACAAGCCCTTCGGCATCGGGTTGACCGTCTCGCCCACGGTGCTGTCCAACCAGCGCATCGTGCTCAAGGTGGCGCCCGAGGCGAGCGACCTCGATTACACCAACGCCGTCACGCTCAGCGGTGTCGCCGTGCCCGCGATCACCACGCGCCGCGCCGACACCACGGTCGAACTCGGCGACGGCGAGAGCTTCGTGATCGGTGGACTGGTCAGCCGCACCACCACCTCCAGCGTGGACAAGGTGCCCATGCTCGGCGACCTGCCGGTGCTGGGCACGATGTTCAAGCGCCAGGACTACCTGCAGAACGAACGCGAACTGGTGATCGTGGTCACGCCCCACCTCGTCAAGCCGTTCGCCCAGGGCACGCAGGTGGATGCGGCGCTGCCCGGGCGCACCGAACAGCGCGAGCCCGCCTTCTGGCGCGGCTTCGTCGTGGGCAACGGGGCCGACGACGCCCTGCCCGGTTTTTCCCGGTGACGCCCGGCCTACCGCCATGAGCACCATGCCCACCCCCCTGAACACCACGGTCCAGAGCCACAACGTCTACCTGTACGCGTCGGACAACGGCGAGCACGCAGGTTGGCTGAACGCGGCCCTGGGGCACCTCGGCCAGGTCACGGTGGTCACGCTCGACGAGGCCGCGCTGGGCGAACGCATCGCGACGACCCACCCCCGCACCCTGTTCCTGGACTTCTCGGGCGCCCAGGCCCTGCGCAGCACGCGCCTGGCCACCGCCCTGCGGCGCGACTGGCCGGAGTTGCTGCTGATCGGCACCGGCCACGCGAACGAAACCAACACCACGCTCGCCGCCCTGCGCGCGGGCGTGGACGACTTCCTCGACCTCGACGGCCCGACCACCGAGGTGCTGGCGGTGCTGCAGGACCTGATGGCGCGGCGCCAGGGCCAGCGCTCTGCGCAGGCCAAGGGCCGCAGCATCGCGCTGCTCGGCGCGCGCGTCGGCCTGGGGGTCAGCACGCTGGCCTGCAACCTGGCCGCGATGCTGCAGGAGCAGCGCGCGGCCGCCCTCGCCCGCGTGCCCGGGCGCGCGGCCCATCGCCAGGGCATCGCCTTGCTCGACCTGGGGCTGCCCGCGCGCGACGCCCTGCTCTACCTCGGGCTCAAGAGCGAGTTCAGCTTCGTCGACGGCGTGCACAACCTGCACCGCCTGGACCCGACCCTGCTGCAGACCGCGCTGGTGCAACACGCCAGCGGCGCGGCGGTGCTGCCTCTGCCGGCCAGCCTGGCGCAGATCCGCGAGATCTCGCACGCCGAGTCGGTCTCGCTGGTCCAGCGCCTGACCGACTTCTTCGACGTGCAGATCGCCGACCTCGGCGGCTTCTCGTCGATCGACTTCGTGGCCCAGGTTGCGCGCAACGCCGACCAGGTCTGGGTGGTCTGCGACCAGAGCATCGGCGGCATCGTCTCCACAGCCTCGCTGCTGCGCGAGCTGCGAGAACACGACGTCAACATGCAGCGGCTCTCGCTGGTGGTCAACAAGTTCGAGCCGTTCGTGAACCTGCCCGCGCTGGACATCGCCCACCAGCTCGGCCTGCCCTTGAGCCACGTGCTGCCGGCGCGCGCCAGCGCCCTGCTGGCGGCCTCGTGCCAGGGCCAGCTGCTGGCGCGATCCGCGCGCAACGACCCCTATGTGCAGGCGGTCGGCCAGATGGTGCGCGGCCTGCTGCCGTGGATCGATGGCAGCGTGCCACCCGACGGCGGCGAACCCCCACCCTGGACGCCACGCGTGGCGCAGATGCTCAACAAGTGGATCCACCGGAGGTAACAGGCCATGACGAACCACGTCGAGTTTTCCGACAACCAGCAGGCCTTCCTGAACTCCAACGAGTTCCAGACCGTCAAGACCTTCATCCACGAACACCTGCTCAACCGCATCGAGGAACTCGGTGCCGAGTTCGGGCGCTGGTCGCGCAGCTCGGTGCAGCAGTTCGTCAACCTCGAATGCGAAAGCCAGGTGCGCCTGCACCGCGTGCCGATCAACGCGCGCGAAACCCAGCTGCTCGCCGATGCCCTCACCAAGGAATTCGCCGGCTTCGGCCCGTTGGAAGACCTGTTGAACGACCCGAGCGTGGAGGACATCCTCATCAACGGCAGCAAGCTGGTCTACGTGTCGCGCCGCGGCATGCTGCAGAAGGAGCACGTGGCCTTCACCGACAACGAGCACCTGATGCGCATCATCCGCCGCATCCTCGCGCCCATCGGCCGCCGGCTCGACGAGTCCAACCCCATGGTGGACGCGCGGCTGAGCGACGGCGGGCGCATCAACGTGGTCATCGAGCCGCTGGTCATCAACGGCCCGGCGGTGTCGATCCGCAAGTTCCGCAAGGACCCGTTGAGCCCCGAGGAGCTGTTCGAGCTCGGCACCTTCGACCAGGCCATGGGCCACCTGCTGGAAATGGCGGTGCGCTCGCGCTGCAACATCCTGGTCAGCGGCGGCACCAGCTCAGGCAAGACCTCGCTGCTCAATGCGCTGGCCAACTTCGCGCCCGACACCGAGCGCGTGGTCACCATCGAAGACACCGCCGAACTCGCCCTCAACCACCCCCACGTGGTGCGGCTGGAGAGCCGCCCTGGTGGCTATGACGGCTCGGGCAGCGTGGCCATCCGCGACCTGCTGCGCAACAGCCTGCGCATGCGGCCCGACCGCATCATCGTGGGCGAGGTGCGCGGCGGCGAGGTGATCGAAATGCTGCAGGCCATGAACACCGGGCACGACGGCTCCATGGGCACCATCCACGCCAGTTCGCCGCGCGAATGCCTGTACCGCCTGGAGATGCTCGCGGGCTTCGGGGGTTACCAGGGCAGCGAACTCAGCCTGCGCCGCCAGATCGCCAACGCGATCGACTTCATCGTGCAGATCGGCCGCCTGCCCAACGGCACGCGCCGCATCCTCTCCATCAGCGAGATCACCGGCCTGAACGACAGCGTGGTCGCGATGCAGGAGCTGTTCCGCCACGAACCGGTGACGCTGCCCGATGGCCAGGAGGGCGATCGCTGGATCGCCATGGGCGTGGTGCCGCACTCCCCCAAGATCGCGCGCCTGCGCCAGAGCCTGCAGGCCCAGCTCACGGAGCACGGCCATGCCTGAACGCAGCGCCGTCGCCCTCGCCGTGGCCCTGCTGCTGGCCGCCGTCGGCGTGCTGCTGTGGGCCGCTTCGGTGCGGCGCCAGCGGCGCCAGCTGGCCCAGCGCCACCTGGCCGACCGCATCGATCCGGTGGCCGCCAGCCCCCTGCCCTCGGGTTCGCTGCGCTTTGGTGCGCCCCCACCGGTGGTGCCGCTGCCGTCCTCGGCCACCGCCCGCAAGCCCGCCGTGCGCCTGCCGGGCTGGCTGCTGGGCGCGGTGGCGCCGGGTGCGCTGCTGGGCGGGCTGGCCGTCACCACCGTCTCGGTCGGTGTCACCGCGCTGAGCTCGGGCGCCGTGAGCGCGCTGGGCCTGCTCGCGGTGCTGCTCATCGGTGGCGCCTTCTTCATCTGGCTTCGGGTGCAGCGCATGCGGCGCCAGATCATCCGGCAACTGCCCGGCTTTCTCGACGTGATCGTGCGCCTGATCGTGATGGGCCACTCCACCCAGGCCGCGTTCCAGACCGCCGTGGCCACCACCAAGCAGCCGCTGCGCGGCCACATGGACAACACCATGGGCCTGATCAAGGCCGGCGTGAACATCGACCAGGCGCTGCTGCAGGTCGCGCGCAAGGTGCACATCGAAGAGATCTTCCTGCTGGCCTCCATCCTCGGCCTGGGCATGCGCTACGGCGGCCGCTCCGATGTGCTGCTCGAACGCGTCGCCCACTTCATGCGCGACCATGAGGAGGCCGAACAGGAGCTGGTGGCGATGTCGGCCGAAACGCGCTTCTCGGCCTGGATCCTGGGCCTGCTGCCGGTGGTGGTCGGGGGGGCGATCGTCACCACCAACGGCGCCTACTTCGCGCGCATGTGGAGCGATCCCACGGGGCAGGCCATGGTGCTCGGTGCCATCGGCCTGCAGGCGTTCGGCGCGCTGCTGCTCTACCGGCTGGCGCGGCTGTCCTGATCCGAGGCGACCCACACCATGAACGCCCTGCCCCTGCCCATCCTGGCCGTGCTCCTGCTGGCCCTGGCCCTGGCGATGGCCGCCGGCCTGCTGCTGCACCAGCACGCGCAGCGCCAGACCACGGCGCAGGTCATCCAGCGGGCCCTGGGCGAGAACGCCACACCAGCCCATGCCCTGCCCGACGAACTGGCCTTCCTGCAAGGCAGCCACTGGCCCGCGCGCTGGCTGGAAAGCCGCCTGGGCCGGCTGCTCGTGGCCGATGAAGACCGCCGCCTCATCCAGCAATGCGGCCTGCCGCCGGTGCGCGCCCAGCTCACCCTGCTGATCTCGCGCGCCGTGCTGGCGCTGGGCCTGCCCGTGCTGGGCCACCTGGCCTGGGGCCATTCGGGCAACGCCTTGTCGTGGTCCGCGGCGGCCTTCGCCATCGGCTTCATGGGCCCCAAGTGGCTGCTCAAGCACCGCGCCGGCCAGCGCCGCGAGCGCGTGGCGCACGAACTGCCCTTGTTCGTGGACATGCTGGGCCTGCTGCAGAGCGTGGGCCTGAGCCTGGACCAGAGCCTGCAGGTGATCGCCAGCGACTTCCAGCACGTGCTGCCGGTGCTCGGCGCGGAAGTGGCGCAGGCCAACCGCCAGTACAGCCAGGGCCGCACGCGCGAGCAGGCCTACCAGCGCATGGCCGGCCTGCACGACAACCAGCACCTGATGGACTTCGTCGCCCTGATCAACCAGGTCGACAAACACGGCGGCGCCATCCAGGAACCGATCCGCCAGTTCAGCGAGCGCCTGCGCGTGCACCGCAAGGCCGGCATGAAGGCGCTCATCGGAAAGATCACTGTGAAGATGACCGTCGTGATGGTCACCACCCTCCTGCCCGCGCTGGTGATCGTCACCGCGGGTCCCGGTTTCCTCGCCATCATCCGCTCCGTCGGGAGCATGACCGGATCATGAACACCACCGCCTCCACCCGCCTCTCTTCGCTCGGCCGCGCCTGCGGCGGCCTGCTGCTCGGTGCCGGCGCCCTGGCGCTGGGTGCCTGCGCCTCGCTGCCGGACGCGGCGCAGCTCGAAGCCGCACAGGCCGCCGCCCGCGAACCGACGCTGGACAACCGGCCCACCTACCTGTCGCTGGTGCGCCAGATGCAGGGCAACGGCATGTGGTTCGCCTCGCTCGCCCACATCGACGCGCTGGAGCAGCGCTGGGGGGTCAGTTCCGAAACCCGCCTGCTGCGCGCCGACGCCCTGCGCCAGACCGGCCAGCCCGCGCCCAGCGCGGCGCTGTACGACAAGCTGCTCGACACCCCCGAGCGCGCCGCCGCCTACCGGGGCCTGGGCCTGCTCGCGGGCGCCAGCGACGACTACACGCGCGCGGCCGAGATGTTCGAGCGCGCGCGCCAGGTGCTGCCGGCCGACGGCCTGCTGCTCAGTGACCTGGGTTACGCCCTGCTGCGCGCGCGGCGCTTCGCCGCCGCGCGCCTGCCGGTGCAACAGGCCGCGCAGCTGCTGCCCACCCACCCCCGGGTGCGCAGCAACCTCGCGCTGTACCTGCTCACCCAGGGCCAGACCGAGCAGGCCCGCCAGGTGATGGACGAAGCCCGCTTCAGCGGCGCCACGCGCCAGGCGATCGAACAACTGGCCCAGGAACTCGCGCCGCACCGCCCGCTGGCGGGCACCCTGGCGGTGCATACCGGCCTGCGGCTGAGTCCGATGCTCACCACGCCCCCGCCCCTGGCCACGCCCTGATCTCTCACGCTGTCACACCCTCAGGAGGTTCCATGAAAACAAGAACGCACCACCCACACCCGCTGCGATGCCTGGCCCTGTGGGCCGCGCTCGCGGTGGCGCCGCCGCTGTGGGCGCAATCGGCCCCGGCGCCGGCCACCCCGGCCGCGCCTTCCGCGCGCGTGGGGGACGCCACCCACGAGCTGCTGCAGCGCCAGCGCGAGGGGCGCGAGGCCTCGGCCACGCCACGGCCCATCGACGGTGCGGTGGCCGAGGCCAGCCACCAGCGCTACATGAAGAGCTTCGAGCAGCCACTGCCGGTCTGGTTCGGTTCGCGGCTGCAGGCCAAGTAAGGCCAGCGGTTCACGGCCATGCGCCCGGCCCAGACCCTCCTTCGCCGACACCGGCGCCAGCGCGGTGTGTACGCCATCGAGTACGCCATGGCCTTCCTGCTCTTCTTCGGCCTGGTCTATTCGATCGTCTGCTACAGCATCCTGTTCACCTTCCGCTTCGGGCTGCAGAACGCGGCCGAAGACGGCGCGCGCGCGGCCCTGCGGCACCAGAACAGCCTGGCCGCGCGGCAGCTCAAGGCACAGCAGGTGGCCGAAGACCGCTCCCTGGGCTGGAAGCCCACGGCCGCGGTGCTCACCATCCCGTTGCCCGAGGTCTGCCAGACCGCCACCGGTACCTGCCTGCTGCCCGCCGGCACACTGCCCTGCGGCACCTCGTGGGCCTTGCGCTGCCAGGTGAGCGTCACCGTGCGGCTGGGCGACCTGCACCAGGTGCTGCCCCCCTTCCCGTCCTTTGCCCTGCCCAACGAAATCGTGGGCCGGGCCAGCGTGCTGCTCGACGGGAGCGCGCTGTGAGCCGCCAGCAACACGGCGTGGCGGCGATCGAATTCGCCTTCGTGCTGCTGGGCCTGCTGCTGGCGTTCTACGGCATCGCCACCTTCGGCGCCGTGCTCTACACACAGCAGGCCTTGTCGCGCGCGGCGGCGGACGGTGCGCGCGCGGCGCAGATGTTTCCCCAGTTGCGCACCGCCACCGGCCCCGAGCTCGCCACGGCCAAGTCCCACATCGAGAGCGTGGTCTGGGACTCGCTGAGCGGCTCGGTCATCGTGCCGCTGGCGCACAGCAACACGCCGGCCACGCGCCGCGCCTGGCTCACGCAGACCGCGAGCGTGAACGTCGCCACCCCCAACACCACGCTCACCGTGACGGTGTCCTTCCCCTACACCGCCGGCCGCCTGCTGCCCTGGGTGCCGCTGCTCGACACCAGCCAGTGGCTGCCGGGCACGCTCACCAGCCGCGCCATCGCCGCGCTCTAGGACCGCCCCATGTTCCGCCGCCAGTCCGGGTCGATCGTCATCAACACGGCCATCGCGCTCAGCCTGATCGTGATCGCGCTCGTGGGCACCGAACTGGGCTACCTGTTTTTCATGAAGCGCGAGCTGCAGAAGACGGCCGACCTCGCGGCCGTCGCGGGCGGCTCGGCCGTGCTGCCGGCCGATTGCACCGCGGCCCGCGCGGCGGCTCTCACCAACGCCGGCCAGAACCTCGCCGGCTTCACACCCGTGGTGACCTGCGGCCGCTGGGACCCGGCCCAGGGCACGGAGCGCCACTTCACCGCCGACCAGACCGCCTTCAATGCCGTGCACGTGGTGATCGAAGGCGCGCCACCGCCCCTGCTCGCTTTCTTTCCGGGCGAGCGCAGCCTGCGGGCCGAAGCGATCGCCGCCGCCACCGACCCGCTGGCCTCGTTCTCGGTGGGCAGCACCCTGCTGCGCACCGGAGACTCGGTGCTGGGCGACCTGCTCAAGGGCATCGGGCTCGACCTCAGCGGCACCTCGCTGGTGGGTTACGACGGCCTGGCGCAGGTGCAGATCACCCCCGCCGGGCTGCTGCAGGCCATGGGCATCCCGGTGGCCACCGACATCGGCGTGGGCGAACTCAACACCCTGCTCGCGGCCGAGACTGTGCAGCTGGGGCCGCTGCTCAACGCCATCGTCACGGCCGCAGGGCAGGACACGCTGTTGGCGAGCAACGCCGCACTGCTCAACGCCGTGGCCACCCGCCTGGGCGTGCCGGACCTGGAGGTGCAGCTCGGCAGCCTGGCCAGCGGGCCCTCGGGCCTGTTCGCCGAGATCATCGCCCCCGGCGCCAACGCCGCCTCGGCGCTCAACGTGGGCGTGAACGCGCTGGACCTGGTGTACTCGGCCATCGGCGTGGCCACGCAGAAGCACGCGGTGGCCGTCAACGGCCTGAGCCTGACCGGCCTGGTGAGCGCGAAGACCGTGCTGATCGAGCCGCCCTCCGTGGCCATCGGTGGCGTGGGCGCCACGGCCTACACCGCCCAGTTGCGCACCTGGATCGAGATCAGCACCAGCAACATGCCGGTGATCAACCAGCTCGCGCAGATCAAGCTGCCCATCATGGTCGACCTGGTCAACGGCCGAGGCACGCTCACCGAGATGTGCACACCCGCGCTGCGCAAACCCGATGGCACGGAACGCGCATCCATCGCGGTGAACGCCTCCATCGTCAAGGTCTGCGTGGGCCGGCCCGGCGCCAACCCGGCCAATGAAAATGAAATCTTCTCCACCAGCGCGAGCTGCGACCAGAACCTGGCGGACGAGGACCTGCTGCGCCTGGGCCTGGGGCCCGTGAACCTGGTGAGCCTGCGCACGCACCTACAGATGGACGCGCTGCCACTGCAGGCGAGCGTGACCCTGGCGGCCGGCGAAACCGGCACGGTGGGCAACGACCTGCTGCTGGGCAGCACCGTCAAGAACATCACCGACGCGCTGCTGGCCACCCTGCTGGTGGAAACGCTCGATCGTGGGCCGGCCCTGACTCTGGCGCAGCGCCAGGCCTCCGCGCAGAACCTGTGGAACGCGCAAGGCGTCGCCTGCGGCAGCCGGCCCTGCCGCGTGGGCCGCCTGGCCACCATCAAGGCCGGCATCGAGAACACCACCAACGGCCTCGGTGGATTCCTGGGCGGGCTGAGCAGCGAGGTGCTGGCCCTGCTGAGCCACACCCTGACACTCAACCTGCAAGGCCTGTTGACCGGGGTAGGCAACCTCGTCGGCGGGCTGCTGACCAGCGTGGGCGACATCCTGGGGGCCGTGCTCGGCGGCGTGATCGGAGGGTGCAGCGCACTCATCGGCTCCAACGACGCGGCCTGCGTCAACGAGATCGCCAACAGCCTGAACGGCAACTCGTCCGCCGGCGGCGATACCGTGCCCAACGCCGTCACCGCCCTCGCCGGCTACCTGCTGCAGGCGCTGCGGCCGTTGCTCGACGGCATCGGGAGCAGTGTGCTCACCCCCATCCTGCACGACGTGCTGGGCCTGCACCTGGGCCAGATCGACGTGCACCTGCGAACCCTCAACTGCCAGGCGCGCGCGCACCTGGTGTATTGAGCAAGCAACGACCTGCGACGCCCCGCCAGGGGCACCGAGGGTCCGGCTCCGCCGGCCCAAGGTGCCGTCCCCCTCCCAGCCGAAGGCGCCAGAGAGGGGAAGCCGCGAAGCGGCGCAGGGGGTGTTCAGCGCCTCTTGCCGAACCACCACCACATGAACGCGCCCGCCAGGATCATGGGCACGCACAGCCACTGGCCCATGCTCATGCCCAGCGAGAGCAGGCCCAGGTGAGCGTCGGGCTCGCGGAAGAACTCGGCGATGAAGCGGAACACGCCGTAGCCGAACAGGAACACGGCCGAGACCTGGCCACGCGCGTGCTCCTTGCGGGCGTAGAACCACAGCAGAACGAACAGCAACACGCCTTCGAGCAGGAACTGGTACACCTGCGAGGGGTGGCGCGGCAGGTCGCCCGCGCCGCGGAACACCATGCCCCAAGGCAGCGAGGGATCGGCCACGCGGCCCCAGAGCTCGCCGTTGATGAAGTTGCCCAGCCGCCCCGCGGCCAGTCCCGTGGGCACGCAAGGAGCCACGAAGTCCATCACCTGCATGAAAGGCCGCTGGCGGCTGCGCGCGTACCAGACCATGGCCAGCATCACGCCCAGCAGGCCGCCGTGGAAACTCATGCCGCCCTGCCACACCGCGAAGATCTCCAGCGGGTTGGCGAGGTAGTAGGCGGGCTTGTAGAACAGGCAGTAGCCGATGCGCCCGCCGGCCACCACACCCAGCACGCCCAGGAACAGGATGTCCTCCACGTCGCGGCGCGTCCAGGGCGGCTGGGTCACGCTGGCGAATGGGGGATGGCGCAGGCGCGCGTTGGCCAGCAGCAGGAACAGGCCGAAGGCCAGCAGGTAGGTCAGGCCATACCAGTGAATGGCCAGCGGGCCGATCTGGAGGGCGACGGGGTCGATCTGGGGGTGTTGCAACATGGGGCCTATTGTGGTGCAGCTTGCGCGCGGGCGAATTCGATGAAGTGGCTCAGCGCCGGCGTGAGTGCATCGGCGCGCCAGACCAGGCTGGTCTCGCACGCCGGCACGGCCCGCCCGCGTGAGGGCTTTGGGCTGCGGTAGACCACACCGGGGCGCTGGAACTGCCGCACGCTCTGCGGCACCCAGGCCAGCCCCAGCCCGGCCGACACCAGGTTGACGATGGTCTGCATCTGGATCGCCTCCTGCGCCACCTGTGGCGCGCGGCCGGCCGCGTGGTACAGCGCGAAGATGGCGTCGTGCAAGGTCGGCAGGATGCGCCGCGGAAAGATCACCAGCGGCTCGGCCAGCAGCGCCGGCAGCCCCGGGTGGTCCCGCGCGGCCAGCGGGTGCGACTCGGGCAGCGCGACCACGAAGGGCTCGCTGGCGATGCGCGCGTGCGCCAGGCCCGGCGCCTGCAACCCCGGGGAATGCAGCACCATGCCCGCGTCCACCTCGCCCCGCGCGAGCAGCTCCAGCTGCACGTCGCCCGTGGCCTCGATCAACTCCAGCGCCACCTGCGGCCAGCGCTGGCGAAAGGCGCGCACCCAGCGCGGCAGCAGTTCGAACCCCACGGTGGACACGAAGGCCAGCCGCAACCGGCCCAGCTCGCCCGCGGCGGCCGCGCGCGCCAGCTCGGGCAGCGCCTGCGCCCGGCCCAGCAGGTCGCGCACCTCAGGCAGCAGGGCCCGGCCCGCGGGCGTGAGCGCCACGCTGCGCTTGGTGCGATCGAACAGGCGCACGCCCAGCGCCTGCTCCAGCCCCGCGATGGCCTGGGTGAGCGGCGGCTGCGTGATGTGCAGGCGCGCGGCGGCCCGGCCGAAGTGCAGCTCTTCGGCCAATGCGGCGAACTGGCGCCACTGGCGCAATTCAATGTGCAACGTTTTCATGGCATCACTCATATGCATGGCATATTAATGGAAGCCCCGAAAGCAATTGGAAACGGCCGCCGGCCTGACGCATACTTCCCGCACCTCCCCACGAAGAGACCTCCATGGCCGACAACAAAACCATCTCCATCAAGCCCATCAACAGCCGCAGCGCCAACATCACGCAGGGCAAGTCGCGCGCGCCCAACCGCTCCATGTACTACGCCATGGGCTACGAGGAAAGCGACTTCAAGAAGCCCATGGTGGGCGTGGCCAACGGCCACAGCACCATCACCCCCTGCAACAGCGGCCTGCAGAAGCTGGCCGACGCGGCGGTGGCCGGCATCGAGGAAGCCGGCGGCAACGCCCAGATCTTCGGCACGCCGACCATCTCCGACGGCATGGCCATGGGCACCGAAGGCATGAAGTACTCGCTGGTCAGCCGCGAGGTGATCTCCGACTGCATCGAGACCTGCGTGCAGGGCCAGTGGATGGACGGCGTGGTCGTGGTCGGCGGCTGCGACAAGAACATGCCCGGCGGCATGATGGGCATGCTGCGCGCCAACGTGCCCGCCATCTACGTGTACGGCGGCACCATCCTGCCCGGCCGCTACAAGGGCCAGGACCTCAACATCGTCAGCGTGTTCGAGGCCGTGGGCCAGAACGCCGCCGGCAACCTGAGCGACGAAGACCTGCGCGAGATCGAGATGCGCGCCATCCCCGGCTCCGGCTCGTGCGGCGGCATGTACACCGCCAACACCATGTCCTCGTCCTTCGAAGCCCTGGGTCTGTCGCTGCCGTACTCCAGCACCATGGCCAACCCGCACGACGAGAAGCAGAACTCGGCCAGGGAGTCGGCGAAGGTGCTGATCGAGGCGATCAAGAAGGACATCAAGCCGCGCGACATCGTGACCAGGAAGTCGCTGGAAAACGCCGTGGCCGTGATCATGGCGACCGGCGGCTCCACCAATGCGGTGCTGCACTTCCTGGCCATCGCGCACGCGGCCGGCGTGGAGTGGTCCATCGACGATTTCGAGCGCATCCGCAAGAAGACCCCCGTGCTGTGCGACCTCAAGCCCTCGGGCAAGTACCTCGCGGTCGACCTGCACCAGGCTGGCGGCATCCCGCAGGTCATGAAGGTGCTGCTCAAGGCCGGCCTGCTGCACGGCGACTGCCTCACCATCACGGGCCAGACCGTGGCCGAGGTGCTCAAGGACGTGCCCGATGCGCCGCGCGCCGACCAGGACGTGATCCGCCCCATCGACAACCCCATGTACGCGGAAGGCCACCTGGCCATCCTCAAGGGCAACCTGTCGCCCGAAGGCGCGGTGGCCAAGATCACCGGCCTGAAGAACCCCGTCATCACCGGCCCGGCGCGCGTGTTCGACGACGAGCAGTCCGCGCTCCAGGCGATCCTGGACGGCAAGATCGTCGCGGGCGACGTGATGGTGCTGCGCTACCTGGGCCCCAAGGGCGGCCCCGGCATGCCCGAGATGCTCGCCCCCACCGGTGCGCTGATCGGCGCGGGCCTGGGCGAGAGCGTGGGCCTGATCACCGACGGCCGCTTCTCCGGCGGCACCTGGGGCATGGTGGTGGGCCACGTCGCGCCCGAAGCCGCCGCAGGTGGCACGATCGCCTTCGTGAAAGAAGGCGACTCCATCACCATCGATGCCCACCAACTGGTGCTGGAGCTCAACGTGCCCGAGGCGGAGATCGCCAAACGCCGTGAAGGCTGGACGCCGCCGGCACCGCGCTACACGCGCGGCGTGCAGGCCAAGTTCGCGTTCAACGCGGCCAGCGCCAGCAAGGGCGCCGTGCTCGACAACTACTGATCCGCCAGCGCGGATCGGTCAGCGCGAGGGGCGCTTGGGCTTGATGCCCAGCGCCTCGCGCTGCTTGTCGATGCGGTCCTTCTTCTTCTGATCCATCTTCTCCATCGCCTTGCGCTTGGTGTAGCCGGTGGCGTCGGCCCAGGCCCACCAGGCCACGGCCAGGGCAAACGGCGACAGCACCCACCACCACGACCATTCGGCCACCACGCCGAACTCCAGGTACTTCAACAACGACAGCACGACGCCTGCGATCAGCAAATACATCACAAACTCCGGTAAAGGCCCCGTGAAGCGGGCAAGAAACTGTAAGCGTTCGTTTCTGGGCGGGTGCGGCTCGGTAGAATCGATCGCGTGACACTCTCCCGCATTCATCGACAAGGACACCCCATGAAACGCGCTCTCCTGATTATGGCCGCCATGACGACGCTGGCCGCTCCGGCCATCGCCGACGAAGCCCTCGCCAAGAGCAAGAACTGCATGGCCTGCCATGCCGTGGACAAGAAACTGGTGGGCCCCTCCTACAAGGACGTGGCCAAGAAGTATGCGGGCGACGCCAAGGCCGTGGACGCACTGGCCGCCAAGATCGTCAAGGGCTCCGAAGTGGGCAAGGGCAACTGGGGCGCCGTGCCCATGCCGCCCAACCCGCAGGTCAGCGAAGCCGAGGCCAAGAAGCTCGCGGCCTGGGTGCTGAGCATCAAGTAAGCCGCCTGCCTGCTCACCCACAAAAAAACCCGCTGGAGTCCAGCGGGTTTTTTGTTGCCGGCACGGCGCCGGCATGGGACCTTCAGTTGGTCTCGGCCAGCTGTTCGAGGATGGCCGGGTTCTCCAGCGTGGAGGTGTCCTGCGTGATGGCCTCGCCCTTGGCGATGGAGCGCAGCAGGCGGCGCATGATCTTGCCGCTGCGGGTCTTCGGCAGGTTGTCGCCGAAGCGGATGTCCTTGGGCTTGGCGATCGGGCCGATTTCCTTGCCCACCCAGTCGCGCAACTGCCTGGCGATGGCCTTGGCCTCCTCGCCCGTGGGGCGGCTGCGCTTGAGCACCACGAAGGCGACGATGGCCTCGCCCGTGAGGTCGTCCGGGCGGCCCACCACGGCGGCCTCGGCCACCAGGTCCGTCTTGCCCACCAGCGCGGACTCGATCTCCATCGTGCCCATGCGGTGGCCCGAGACGTTGAGCACGTCGTCGATGCGGCCGGTGATGCGGAAGTAGCCCCGGTCGGCGCTGCGCACCGCGCCGTCGCCCGCCAGGTAGTAGCCCTTGAGTTCCTCGGGGAAGTAGCTCTTCTTGAAACGCTCCGGGTCGCCCCAGATGGTGCGGATCATGGACGGCCAGGGCTTCTTCACCACCAGGATGCCGCCCGCGCCGTTGGGCACGTCGTTGCCGGCCTCATCGACGATGGCCGCGGCAATGCCCGGCAGGGGCAGCGTGCACGAGCCCGGCACCAGCGGCGTGGCGCCCGGCAGCGGGGTGATCATGTGGCCGCCGGTCTCGGTCTGCCAGAAGGTGTCCACGATGGGGCAGCGCTCGCCGCCCACGTGTTTGTAGTACCACATCCAGGCTTCGGGGTTGATGGGCTCGCCCACCGAGCCGAGCAGGCGCAGGCTGGAGAGATCGGAGCGCGCCGGGTGCACCTTTTCATCGCCCTCGGCGGCCTTGATCAGCGAGCGGATCGCCGTGGGCGCGGTGTAGAAGATCGTGACCTTGTGCTTCTCGATCATCTGCCAGAAGCGCCCGGCGTTCGGGTAGGTGGGCACGCCCTCGAACACGACCTGCGTGGCGCCGGCGGCCAGCGGGCCGTAGGTGACATAGGTGTGGCCGGTGATCCAGCCGATGTCGGCCGTGCACCAGAAGATGTCTTCGGGCCGCAGGTCGAAGGTCCAGTTCATGGTGAGCTGCGCCCACAGCAGGTAGCCGCCGGTGCTGTGCTGCACGCCCTTGGGCTTGCCGGTGGAACCCGAGGTGTAGAGCACGAACAGCGGGTGCTCGGCGCTCACCATTTCCGCCGGGCAGCTGGTGGACTGCTCGGCCATGGCGTCGTGCATGAAGGTGTCGCGGCCCGCGACCATGTTGCAGGCCGTGGGGGTGCGCTGGAACACGATCACGTTCCTGATCGAATCGCAGCCGCCCATGCCGATGCCTTCGTCCACGATGGCCTTGAGCGGCAGCTCCTTGCCGCCGCGCAACTGGTAGTTGGCGGTGATCACGGCCACGGCGCCCGCGTCCTGGATGCGCTCCTGCAAGGCCTTGGCCGAGAAGCCACCGAACACCACGCTGTGCGTGGCGCCGATGCGCGCACAGGCCTGCATGGCCACCACGCCCTCGACCGTCATGGGCATGTAGATGACGACGCGGTCGCCCTTCTTCACGCCGCGCGCCTTGAGCGCGTTGGCGAACTGCGAGACCTTGGCCAGCAGTTCCTTGTAGGTGACCTTGGTCACGTCGCCGTTGTCGGCCTCGAAGATGATGGCGGTCTTGTTTTCCAGCGGCGTGCCCATGTGGCGGTCCAGGCAGTTGTACGAGGCGTTGAGCTCGCCATCCTCGAACCACTTGTAGAACGGCGCCCTGGAGGCATCAAGGGTCTTCGTGAAGGGCTTGTGCCAGCTCAGGGTTTCGCGCGCCAACCGGGCCCAGAAGCCTTCGAAGTCCTTGTCGGCCTCGGCGCACAGCGCCTGGTAGGCCTCCATGCCCGAGACCCGCGCGGCCTTCACGGTGGCGGCCGAGGGCTCAAAGACGCGGTTTTCGACCAGGGTGGATTCGATCGTCGACGAAGGCGCGGACATGAAGGTCTCCTAAATGTTGTGGGCAGATGACAGGCCGGGACTGTGCTCAAGGGCTCTTACGAGTCACTTACAGGACAGGACGCAGACCTACAATACCGCCTGCCGTCTGGCCGCCCATCCCGGGCGCTCGGCACATTGTGTCACCATCCATGAGCGACCCCGTCAAAGCCCAAGCCCCGATCCGCGCGCTGCCCAACCTGATCTTCGCCAGCCGCTGGCTGCAGTTGCCCCTCTACATCGGACTGATCGCGGCGCAAGCGATCTATGTGTTCCATTTCTGGGTCGAGCTGGTCCACCTGATCGAGGCCGCGTTCGGCAACGACGTGGCGCTGGCCAAGCTGGTCACCAGCATCGGCTACAAGAGCGACGTGCAGCTCACCGGCCTGAACGAGACCATCATCATGCTGGTGGTGCTCGCGCTGATCGACGTGGTGATGATCTCCAACCTGCTGATCATGGTGATCGTGGGCGGCTATGAGACCTTCGTGAGCCGCATGCACCTGGAAAACCACCCCGACCAGCCCGAGTGGCTGAGCCACGTGAATGCCTCGGTGCTCAAGGTGAAGCTGGCCACGGCCATCATCGGCATCAGCTCGATCCACCTGCTCAAGACCTTCATCAACGCCGCCAACTACGACGTGAAGGTCCTGATGTGGCAGACCATCATCCATGTGGTCTTCCTGCTCAGCGCCATGGCCATCGCCATGACCGACCGGCTGATGGCCCACCCGGCGGACAACGGCCACTGACGGCGCGCCTTCGGGCGCATGGGGGTTTTCTGCAACCCAGCGCGGGCCATCCATGCACAAAAGTTATAATTGACGCCTCAGCCATCCGGCCCCTGGCCGGGTGGCGCTCATGTGCTACTCGCGGATCGCCCTGCATCCCGTCGCGGCACAGAGATTTCAATGGCCGGTCTTCCGGCCTCGACGCCGCGTCACTCCCGCACCGTGCCAGCCCCCCAGACAGGGCCCGCTGACCGGGCTTGCGTGATGGCAGGCGCTGGGTTTGCCGATTCGTCGCTGTCAGTGTCTGTCTGCGGTCTTGAATGACCCGGTCGGGCACGCGCGTGCCCCCTGCTTCAAGACCGTTCGCGGTGCCTTGTCCAACTTGCACAGGAGGCAGCACCACCCATGGCCCAACCGATTTCCATCGAACACGTCTTCAAGGTGTTCGGCGACCAGCCCGAGGCCGCCCTCGATCTCGTCCGCGAAGGCCGCAGCAAGCAGGAGATCCTCGCCGAAACCGGGCAATCCATTGGCGTCTTCGACGCCCACTTCGAGATCGAGGCCGGCGAGATCTTCGTCATCATGGGCCTGTCGGGCTCGGGCAAATCGACGCTGGTGCGCCTGCTCAACCGGCTGATCGAACCCACGGCCGGCCGCATCCTGGTCAACGGCCAGAACATCAACGACCTCTCGGACGCCGGCCTGCGCGCCCTGCGGCGCAAGGACATCAGCATGGTGTTCCAGTCGTTCGCGCTGATGCCGCACATGACCGTGCGCGACAACACCGCCTTCGGCCTGGAACTCGCGGGCGTCAAGCCCGCGCAGCGCCTGGCGCTGGCCGACCAGGCGCTCGAACAGGTGGGCCTGGCTGGCTGGGGCGACAGCTACCCCGACGAACTCTCCGGCGGCATGCAGCAGCGCGTGGGCCTGGCGCGCGCGCTGGCCTCGGACCCGTCCATCCTGCTGATGGACGAGGCCTTCTCGGCGCTGGACCCGATCATCCGCACCGAGATGCAGAGCGAGCTGCTGCGCCTGCAGCAGGTCCGGCGCCGCACCATCGTCTTCATCTCGCACGACCTCGACGAGGCCATGCGCATCGGCGACCGCATCGCCATCATGAAGGACGGCCAGGTGGTGCAGGTCGGCACGCCCGAAGACATCCTGCGCCAGCCGGCCGACGACTACGTGCGCAACTTCGTGCGCGGCGTCGACGCAGCGGCGGTGTTCAAGGCCGGCGACATCGCCCGGCACACGCAGGTCGTGGTGGCCGAGCACCCGAACAAGGGCGCGCGCGCCGCGCTCAAGCTGCTCGAGGACAAGGACCGCGACTGGGCCTACGTCGTCAGCCCCGACCAGCGCTACCTCGGCCTGGTGTCGGCGGATTCCCTGCGCCATGCGCTGCAGGACCACGACGGCCCGCTCGGCCTCTCGCGCGCCTACCTGCCCGACGTGCAGGTGGTCAACGCGGCCCACCCGGTGGCCGAGCTCTTCGGCCAGGCCGCGAACGCGCCGTACCCGCTGCCCGTGGTGGACGCCAACGGCCGCTACCGCGGCGCCATCAGCAAGAACACGCTGCTGAAGTTCCTGGACCGCGCGGCGGCCTGAGGCCGCCCCCATTGGAGAGTACCGACACCATGACCGACACCGACATCGAGATCACCGCCAGTCCCGCCACCACCGATGCGTGGGGCGCGTCCACCGCCGCCGCCAGCGACAACTGGCTCGACACCACCGCGCTCGCCGACACCAGCACCCCGATGGCCGACGATGGCTTTCGCCTCAGCCAGCTGTGGGACGGCTCACTGCCCGTCGAGAACTGGATCAACGACGCCCTGAGCTGGACGGTGGACCACTTCCGCCCTTTCTTCCAGACCGTGCGCGCGCCCATCGACACCACGCTCACCAGCGTGGAACAACTGCTGTTGAGCGTGCCCATGCTGGCCATGGTCACGCTGATGGGCCTGCTGGCCTGGCAGTTCGCCGGCCGCGCCATTGCCATCGGCACCGTGGTTTCGCTGCTGCTGGTGGGCATGCTGGGCATCTGGCCCGAAGCCATGGTCACGCTCTCGCTCGTGCTGACCTCGCTGGTGTTCTGCATCGCCATCGGCCTGCCGCTGGGCATCCTGCTGGCCAGCAGCGACCGCACGCAGCGCCTGCTGCGCCCGGTGCTCGACGCGATGCAGACCACGCCGGCCTTCGTCTACCTGGTGCCGGTGGTGATGCTGTTCGGCATCGGCAACGTGCCCGGCGTCATCGTCACCATCGTCTTCGCCCTGCCCCCGCTGGTGCGCCTGACCGACCTGGGCATCCGCCAGGTGCGGCCCGACCTGATCGAGGCAGCGCGCGCCTACGGCGCCTCGCGCTGGCAGATGCTGGCCAAGGTGCAGCTGCCGCTGGCCCTGCCCTCCATCATGGCGGGCATCAACCAGGCGCTGATGCTCTCGCTGTCCATGGTGGTCATCGCTTCGATGATCGCCGTGGGTGGCCTGGGGCAGATGGTGCTGCGCGGCATCGGCCGCCTGGACATGGGCATGGCCACCGTCGGCGGCCTGGGCATCGTGCTGCTGGCGATCGCGCTGGACCGCATCACCCAGGCCCTGGGCCGGCCCGGCCGGGGCGCGCGCCACTGGTGGCAGCAAGGGCCCGCCGGCCTGCTCGTGCGGCTGCTGCGCAGTTCGCCGTCCCGCCCGGTGGCACCGCCCTCCACCGCTCCGCTTTCCACCTCCTGAGCGTCCGCGCCCAGGTCTTCCCACCCACCATCGAAAGGAAACCGATGACCCTTCACACGACCACCCCTCTGTGGCGCAGCCTGCTTGGCGGCGGCCTCATGGCCCTCGCCCTCACGGGCCCGGCCCAGGCGCAGAACCTGCCCGGCAAGGGCATTGCCGTGCAGCCACTGCAAAGCTCCATCGCCGAAGAGACCTTCCAGACCCTGCTGGTGTCGCGCGCGCTGGCCAAGCTGGGCTACGACGTGAAGCCGATCAAGGAAGTGGAGTACCCGACCGCCCACGTCGCCATCGCCAACGGCGACGCCACCTTCATGGCCGACCACTGGGACCCGCTGCACGCGGACTTCTACAAGAACGCTGGCGGCGACGCCAAGCTCTACCGCCAGGGCGCCTACTCCCCTGGCGCGGCCCAGGGCTACCTCATCGACAGGAAGACCGCCGAGGCCCACAAGATCACGCGCGTGGACCAGCTCAAGGACCCGGCGATCGCCAAGCTGTTCGACCACAACGGCGACGGCAAGGCCGACCTGACCGGCTGCAACCCCGGCTGGGGCTGCGAGGCGGTGATCGAACACCACCTCGACGCCTACAAGCTGCGCGACACCGTGACCCATGTGCAAGGCAGCTACGCCGCCCTGATCGCCGACACCATCACGCGCCTCAAGCAGGGCCAGCCGGTGCTGTACTACACCTGGACGCCCTACTGGGTGAGCGGCGTGCTGCGCCCCGGCCAGGAAGTGGTGTGGCTACAGGTGCCGTTCTCATCGCTCCCGGGTGAACAGAGCAAGCTCGACACCCAGTTGCCCAACGGCCAGAACTACGGCTTCGTGCTCAACACGCAGCGCATCGTGGCCAACCGGCAGTTCACCGAGCAGAACCCGGCGGCCGCGCGGCTGTTCGAGGTGATGGCGCTGCCGGTGGCCGACATCAACGCCCAGAACCTGCGCATGCGCGAAGGCCAGAACAAGCCGCAGGACGTGGAGCGCCACACCGACGCCTGGATCAAGGCGCACCAGAAGACCTTTGACGGCTGGGTCGCGCAAGCCCTTGCGGCCGCCAAGCGCTAAGGCGCCGACACCCCGTGAAAACGCCCGGCCTCTGCCGGGCTTTTTCATGCGCTCATCGCGCCAGCAGGCCGATCACCAGCGCGTTGGCCAGGTCGATGAAGAAGCCGCACACGAGCGGCACGACGATGAAGGCCCGGGGCGCGGCGCCGTAGGCCCGCACCACCGCGCTCATGTTGGCGATGGCCGTGGCCGTCGAGCCCAGCGCGATGCCGCCGAAGCCCGAGCAGATGACGGCCGCTTCGTAGTCGCGCCCCATGAAGCGGAACACGACGAAAGCCGTGAAGGCCACCGCGAGCAGCACCTGCAGCGTCATGGTCACGGCCATGAAGCCCAGCACCGGCTCCAGCTCCCACAGGCGCAGGCCCATGAGCGCCATGGTGAGGAACAGGCCGAGGCTCAAATCAGAGATCAGCGCCACCCCCAGCCGCATGCTCGGCCAGTTCCACAGGCGACCGCCTTCGGGCGCCAGCCACTGCCCAGCGCTTCGCAGGCCGATGCCCGCCATCAGGCAGCCCACGAAAGCCGGCAGGTGCAGCCCGGTGAGCGCGACCAGCTCGTTGACGCCCTGCCCCAGCATCAAGGCCAGGTTGAGCCAGAGCAAGGCCATCAACACGCCGTGGTAGTCGAGCCGCAAATGGACTTCATCCTGGTAGCGCGTGCCGACCTCCACGTCCGCCTCGCCCGAGGGCACGATGCGGTGGCGCCGCATCAACCACGCCGCCAGCGGCCCGCCCACCAGGCAGGCCGCGATCATGCCCACCATGTTGGCCGCCAGGCCCAGCTCGCCCGCGTTGGCAATGCCCAGGCGGTCGACGAAGTGCGGCGTCCAGGCCAGCGTGGTGCCAACCCCGCCGGTGAGCGAGATCGATCCCGCCATGAGGCCCGCCCGCGCGTCCATGCCGAACGCGCTGGCCGCGGCCATGCCGACCCCGTTCTGCAGCAGCATGAAGCCGATGGCCAGCACCAGCAGCACCACCAGCGAGCGACCGCCCTGGCGCAGCGTGCGCACATCCGTGCCCAGGCCGATCGCGGCGAAGAAATACAGCAGCAGCATGTCCCGCGCGCCGAGCTCGAACACCACCCGCACGTCCAGCGCGTAGTAGAGCGAACACACCACCAGCGCACACACCACCCCGCCCACCACGGCCTCGGGGATGTTGTAGCGCTGCAGCCAGGCGTGGCGCTGCGTGAGCCACTTGCCGACGAAGAGCAGCAGGATGGCGAGCGTGAAGCTGGCGAAAGGATCGACCAGGAAGCTGGTGCGCCAGGGGAACGGGATCATGGCGCCATGGTAGCGGTCAACGCCCGGTCATCTTCTCCGGCACCACCCACTGATCGAACTGCTCGGCCGTCACATGGCCCAGCGCCAGCGCGGCCTCGCGCAGCGTCGTGCCCTCCTTGTGCGCCTTCTTGGCGATCTGCGCGGCCTTGTCGTAGCCGATGTGCGTGTTCAGCGCCGTCACCAGCATGAGCGAGCGGTCCACCAGCTCGGTGATGCGCGCGCGGTTGGGCTCGATGCCCACGGCGCAGTGGTCGTTGAAGCTCTTCATGCCGTCGGCCAGCAAGCGCACGCTCTGCAGGAAGTTGTGCGCCACCATGGGGCGGAACACGTTGAGTTCGAAGTTGCCCGAGGCGCCGCCGAAGTTGATCGCCACGTCGTTGCCGAACACCTGCGCCGCCAGCATGGTCACGGCCTCGCTCTGCGTGGGATTGACCTTGCCCGGCATGATGGACGAGCCGGGCTCGTTCTCTGGAATGCTGAGCTCACCGATCCCGCTGCGCGGACCGCTGGCGAGCCAGCGCACGTCGTTGGCGATCTTCATGAGGCTGGCCGCCAGCGTCTTGAGCGCGCCGTGCGCGTGCACCAGGGCATCGACGCTGGCCATGGCCTCGAACTTGTTCGGCGCGGTGACGAACGGCAGGCCGGTGAGGCGGGCCAGCTCGGCCGCCACCTGCTCGGCATAGCCCTTGGGCGCGTTCAGGCCGGTGCCCACCGCCGTGCCGCCCAGCGCCAGTTCGCACAGGTGCGGCAGGGCCGCGCGCACGTGCGCCTCGCCGTGCGCGAGCTGTGCCACCCAGCCCGAGAACTCCTGGCCCAGCGTGAGCGGCGTGGCGTCCTGCAGGTGGGTGCGGCCGATCTTGACGATGCCGTCGAAGTCGCGCGCCTTTTTCTCCAGCGTGCCGCGCAACAGCGCCAGCGCCGGCAGCAGGCGGTGCGTGAGGGCCTCGACCGCCGCCACGTGCATGGCGGTGGGGAACACGTCGTTGCTCGACTGGCTGCGGTTCACATCGTCGTTCGGGTGCACCAGGCGCCCTTCGCCGCGCTCCCCGCCCAGCAGCTCGCTGGCGCGGTTGGCCAGCACCTCGTTCACGTTCATGTTGGTCTGCGTGCCCGAACCGGTCTGCCAGACCACCAGCGGGAACTCCACCTCGTGGCCGCCGGCGATCACCTCGTCGGCCGCTTTCGCGATGGCCTGGGTCTTCTTCTCGTCCTGCAGGCCCAGCGCGTGGTTGACCACGGCCGAGGCGCGCTTGACCTGCGCCAGGGCGCGGATCATCTCGCGCGGCTGGCGCTCGCCGGAGATGTCGAAGTTCTGCAGCGAGCGCTGCGTCTGGGCGCCCCAGAGGCGGTCGGCCGGGACGTCGATGGGGCCGAAGGTGTCGCGTTCGGAGCGGGTGGCCGGGCGGGAGTTCATGGTGTGGCGTGACCTGTCAAAATAGAGGGCTGGAGAAGCCAAGCCCCAAGGCCCTCCAGCATAGCTCCAAATAAAAGCAATTCTCATCTGATGGCCTCTTGACGCCCTGCCCCGGCCGCCGACGCGATTTGCCCCCAACGCCCACGACACCATGACGACCACCATCCGCCAGGCCGACCTCATCGAATCCATCGCGGCCGCGCTGCAGTACATCAGCTACTACCACCCCGCCGACTACATCGCCCACCTGGCCCGCGCCTACCAGCGCGAGCAGAGCCCGGCGGCCAAGGACGCGATCGCGCAGATCCTCACCAACAGCAAGATGAGCGCCACCGGCCAGCGCCCGATCTGCCAGGACACCGGCATCGTCAACGTGTTCCTCAAGGTCGGCATGAACGTGCGCTGGGAAGGCTTCACCGGCGGCCTGGAAGACGCCATCAACGAAGGCGTGCGCCGCGGCTACAACCACCCCGACAACACGCTGCGCGCCTCCGTCGTGGCCGACCCGCAGTTCGCCCGCAAGAACACCAAGGACAACACGCCCGCCGTGATCGTCACCGAGCTGGTGCCCGGCGACACCGTGGAAGTGACCGTGGCCGCCAAGGGCGGCGGCAGCGAGAACAAGAGCAAGATGATCATGCTCAACCCCGGTGACTCGGTGGTCGACTGGGTGCTCAAGACCGTGCCCACCATGGGCGCGGGCTGGTGCCCGCCGGGCATGCTGGGCATCGGCATCGGCGGCACGGCCGAGAAGGCGGTGCTGATGGCCAAGGAAAGCCTGATGGACGACATCGACATGTACGAACTGCAGGCCAAGTCGGCCAAGGGCGAGAAGCTCGACCAGGTCGAGGAACTGCGCCTGGAGCTGTACGAGAAGGTCAACGCCCTGGGCATCGGCGCGCAAGGCCTGGGCGGCCTGACCACCGTGCTCGACGTCAAGATCAAGATGTACCCCACGCACGCCGCCAGCAAGCCCGTGGCCATGATCCCCAACTGCGCGGCCACGCGCCACGCGCACTTCGTGATGGACGGCAGCGGCCCGGTCTACCTGGACGCGCCGAGCCTGGACCTCTGGCCCAATGTGAACTGGGTGCCCGACACGCAGAAGAGCAAGCGCGTCGACCTGAACACGCTGACCAAGGAAGAGGTCGCCAGCTGGAAGCCCGGCGACACCCTGCTGCTCAACGGCAAGATGCTCACGGGCCGCGACGCGGCGCACAAGCGCATCAAGGACATGCTGGCCAAGGGAGAGAAACTGCCGGTGGACTTCACCAACCGCGTGATCTATTACGTGGGCCCGGTCGACCCGGTGCGCGACGAGGCCGTGGGCCCGGCCGGCCCCACCACGGCCACCCGCATGGACGGCTTCACCGAAATGATGCTGGCCGAGACCGGCCTGATCGCGATGATCGGCAAGTCCGAGCGCGGCCCGGTCGCCATCGAGGCCATCAAGAAGCACCAGAGCGCCTACCTCATGGCCGTGGGCGGCGCGGCCTACCTGGTCTCCAAGGCCATCAAGACCGCGAAGGTGCTGGGCTTTGCCGACCTGGGCATGGAGGCCATCTACGAATTCGACGTGGTCGACATGCCCGTGACGGTGGCCGTGGACGCGGGCGGCACCAGCGCGCACATCACCGGCCCGGCGGAGTGGCAGAAGCGCATCGCCACCGGCGAGTTCAAGGGCATCGAGGTCGCCGCCGCTTGAAAACCGTCGGGGTGTTCGACAGCGGGGTCGGCGGCCTGAGCGTGCTGCGGGCCCTGCTCGCCGAGCTGCCGGGCACGCGCTTCGTCTACGCCGCCGACAGTGCGCACGCGCCCTACGGCGAGCGCACGGCGCAGGACGTGTCGGCGCGCACGCACCGCATCACCGCCCAGCTGCGCGAGCAGCACGGCATCGACGCCCTGGTGGTGGCCTGCAACACCGCCACGGCACACGCCATCGACGACCTGCGCAAGGCCTACCCCGACATGCCCATCGTGGGCGTGGAACCCGCCCTCAAGCCCGCCGCCGCCCTGAGCCGCAGCGGTGGCATCGGCGTGCTGGCCACGCGCGGCACGCTCGAGAGCGCGCGCTTCGCCCAGTTGCGCGACCGGCTGATCGCCGCGGCGCCCCGTCCGCTGCGGTTCATCAGCCAGCCCTGCGACGGCCTGGCGGCGGCCATCGAGCGGCACGAGCTGCCCACCATCGAGACCTTGAGCACGCGCTATGTGAAAGAACTGCTGCAAGGCCCCCAAGGCGACCACCCCATCGACACCCTGGTGCTTGGCTGCACGCACTACCCGTTCGCCGCCGAGCTGCTGGGCCGCCTGTGCGGCCCCGATGTGACGCTGGTGGACACGGGCGCGCCCGTCGCGCGCCGCACCCGCGACGTGCTGGGCCTGCCTCTGCTCCCGGGCGCGCCCGCTGTGCCGCCCTTGCTGCTGTCCAGCGGCGACCCCCCGGCCCTGGCCCAGGCCGCCCGGCGCTGGCTGGGTCTCGCGGTCGAAGCGGGAAGTCTCTAAGGCGCCTGCAACGCGGCCTCGCGCCCGCGCTGCATGTTCACCGGCATCAGCAAGGCCAGGCCGGCCACGAACAGCACGGCCGTGAAGCCGATCGCCAGGCGCTGGTTGCCCCCGGTCATCCAGGTGATGGCGCCGTAGCTCAGCGGGCCGATGATGCTGGCCACCCGCGTGGCGAAGGTCCACAGGCCGAAGAACTCGGCCAGTTGCGCCGGCGGCGCCAGCATGCCGGCCATGGCACGGCCGGAAGACTGGCTCGCGCCCATGCACACGCCCGCAATGGCCGCCGCGTACCAGAAGCCGCCCTTGGTGGTGGTGAGCGCCGCGATGATGCAGGTCGCCACCCAGCCCACCAGCGTGATGCCCAGCGCCAGCTTGTGGCCCAGGCGGTCCTGCCAGTAGCCGAAGGCCAGAGCCCCGAGCGCGGCCGCGATGTTGAGCACGAAGATCAGCACCATGGTCTCCTGCTGCACGAAGCCGATCACCTGCTCCGCGTAGATCGCCGCCAGGGTGATGGCCACCGCCACGCCGCCCTGGTAGGCCGCCACGCACGCCAGCAGCCACATGAAATCCCGGTAGCGGCGCGCCTGCTGGAAGGTGCGGTGCAGCTGACGCAGCGATTCGCGCCACCCCGCCGCACCGGCTGGCCCGGTCTGCGGCTGGGCGCGCTCGCGCAGCAAACCCAGCGTGAACAGGGCCGCCACCGCAAACACCGACGCCGTGATCCCCATCGTCACCGGCACGAACTGCTCGGCTTTCTGGCCCTGCGCCTGGGCCCACAGCACATAGCCCAGGCTCAGCCCCAGCGCCAGCATGCCGCCCACGTAGCCCAGGCTCCAGCCCCAGCCGCTCACCCGCCCCATGGCCGCCGGTTTGGCCAGCTCGGGCAGGAACGCGGCAATGAGCGACTCGCCCCAGGCAAAGAACACGTTGGACACGACGATGAGCACCATGCCCAGCACCACCGCCCCCGGCCCCACCAGACCCAGCGCGGCCGTGGCCAGCACACAGCCCAGCGTGGTCATCATGAGCAAGCGCTTCTTGGCGGCGTGGCGGTCCGCCCACGCGCCCATGGCGGGGATGGTGAACATCACGATCAGGTGCGAAATGCTGAGCGCCAGCGTCCAGGCGAAAGTCGCCCATTCGGCGCCGCCGGCCACCGCCCCCACGAAATAGGCCGCGAACACCGCGGTGATCACCACCGTGGTGTAGCCGGAGTTCGCGAAGTCGAACATCGCCCAGCCGAACACCTCGCGCTTGCGCACGCCGGGGTTCAGGGCATCGGTGGAGAAGAAGGCCATGAAGACTCCAGAGGGCGAGACTCAGCTGCTCGCGCTGAGCCGGAGTCTAGTGGACCGGGAGGTCAGTGCAGGTGGCGCGGCTTGCGCGGGCCACCGTGCGACGGGCCGCCATGGCCGCGCGGCGGCTTGCCCAGCTGCATCGAATTCACCAGCGACTCGAAGCGCTGGTTGAAGAGCTTGTCGATCGCGCCCACGACATCGCCCAGCTCGGCCTGGTCGAAGTGGCGTTCCATGACGTGCAGCACGTCCTGCACCAGCAGGTCGCGCTGCACCTGCATGATGGCGGCCGGCGTGGGGCCCACGAAGCACATCAGGAAGTCGTCGCGCGCTTCCTCGTCGGGCGCACCTTCTTCTTCGTCGTACTCGGCGTCGTAGAACGACACTTCCAGCGGTGCCCCGGCAGACGCGATGTCGTTCAGGCCCATGCAGGCCTCTTCGATCGCCTGGCGGAAATCCTCGTCGCCCGGCACCGTCCAGCAGATCTGCAGCACGTGGGCCTCGGCGTCGAAACGGATGCCCGGCTCGTCTTCGTAGCTGCTCTCCGCCGCCGCTGCCAGCGAACGGGCGCCTGCGTACTGCCACAAGGGTTTGAGCGCATCCTGAATCTGGCCGTAGGCCACATCCTCGCGCAACGGCACGTCGCCGTGCACGTGGATCTCGAAGGGCGCGTTGTATCGGGTCATGGAAAACTCACTGTAGCGGCGAAACCGCAAAAAACCTAGAGGTGGTGCCTCGAAGCGGACTCGAACCGCTAAGTCTCGCGACGGGGGATTTTAAGTCCCCTGTGTTTACCAGTTTCACCATCGAGGCCCAATGGCCGATTGTGGCAGGTTGAAAAACGCCGGCCCCGCCAACGCGGGGTTGGCGGGGCCGGCGCCTCCGCGAGGATTTCCTAAAAGTCGTTATCCATCAACCACTTAGCGGACCTCAAACCTTGAACACCGCGACAATCTCCGCCAGCCGGCTGGCCTGGCTCTTGAGGCTGTCGGCCGCGGCGGCGCTTTCCTCCACCAGGGCGGCGTTCTGCTGCGTGACCTGATCGAGCTGGTTCACCGCGTCGCTGACCTGGCTGATGCCCTGCGACTGCTCCACGCCGGCCGCGCTGATCTCGGTGATCATGTCCGTCACGCGCTTGACCTGCGACACGATGTTTTCCATGTTGCGGCCCGCGTCGTCGGCCAGCCGCGAGCCGGCTTCCACCTTCTCCACGCTCTCGTTGATCAGGAGCTTGATTTCCTTGGCGGCGCCCGCGCTGCGCTGCGCCAGGTTGCGCACCTCGCCGGCCACCACCGCGAAACCCCGGCCCTGTTCACCGGCGCGCGCGGCTTCCACCGCGGCGTTCAGCGCCAGGATGTTGGTCTGGAACGCGATGCCGTCGATCACGCCGATGATGTCGGCGATCTTCTTTGAGCTTTCGGTGATGTCCTGCATGGTGCCCACCACCTGGCCCACCACGTCGCCGCCCTGCACGGCCGCCTCGCTGGCGGTCGTGGCCAGCTGGTTGGCCTGGCGCGCGGTCTCCGAGTTCTGGCGCACCGTGGAAGTGAGCTCTTCCATCGAGGCCGCGGTCTGTTCGAGGTTGCTCGCCTGTTCTTCGGTGCGCTGGCTCAGGTCGTTGTTGCCGATCGCGATCTGCGAGCTGCCGGTGGCGATGGACTCGGAGCTGGAGCGCACGTTGCTCACGATGTTGAGCAGGCTGGTGTTCATCGCCTTGAGCGCGTTCAGCAGCTGCCCGGTTTCGTCGGTGCTGGTGACGTGAATGCGCGAGGTCAGGTCGCCGGCGGCCACGGTCTCGGCCACGCGCACGGCCTCGTTCAGCGGCCGCGTGATGGAGCGGCTGATCACCAGACCCAGCGCCATGCCGATGCCCACGGCGGCGGCGACGAGGGCCAGCATCATGGTCAGGCTGGTGGCGTAGAGCTGGTCCGTCAGGTCGTTGGCCTTGCTGGCCGCGCCTTCCTTCATGCGGGAGAGTTCCGTGAACAGGTTGTCGACCTTGGTGGACTCGATGCGGGCGTCGTCCAGCGCCTTGGTCAGCGCCTCGCTGCGGGTGGACAGCAGGGCGTCCTGCGCGGCCAGGCTGAGCGCGGTGTTCAGGTGCTGGCGGTAGGCGGCCAGCGAGGCTTCGGCCTCGGCGAACATGTCCTTGGCCTTCGATGAATAGAACAGGGGCGCGGCCTTGCCAAGCAAGTCGCCGGCGGCGTTCAGGCTCTTGTCCAGGGTCGCCTTGTTCGCCGCGCGCTCTTCCTCGGTGGTGGCCAGCATGAAGTTGGAGCGGGCGCGCCCGGCGTAGATCAGGTTGATGTTCGCCTCCTTGATGTGAGAGAGGCCCATCAGCTCAAGGGTGTACATCTTGGTGGCCTCGTCGTTGATCCTCGACATGTTGAAGATGCCGATGCCGCCCACCAGGGCACAGATGGCGCAGATGACGAGAAAGGCGGCGATCAGGCGAGGGCCGACCTTCAGAGACTGGATGAAATTCACTTTTTTCCCGGGGTTGATGGCCAGAGGCGGCCGGTGGATGCAGCGCCGTCAGCGCTGACGTTCAGACGTTGATCCGCCAACTATCGGCGCCGCCGCGGGCGTCTTGAGGAAAGAAAGCGCCTTTATCCGCCATGCGGTCGCGGTGCATACCTTCCGCCTCATTCCCCGCGGAAAACGCGCCGTCGCTGGCGCCGCCGGAGGCTCCAACGCCGGGTTTTCAGCCTGTTGACCCGGGCCGGCCGCGCCCTCGCCCCTCGATACTTTCTTCACCCCAAGCCCTTACGCCGCCGCGCCCATGAACAGCTCCATGCTTTTGAACATCCAGAGCAGCCTTGCGCAGATCAAGGCCAGCGAGTCGCACATCGCCGAGGCGTTGCCGCTCGGCGGGGGCCAGGGCGCCCGCTCGTTCACCGACCACATCGGCGGCCTGATCCGCTCGGTGGACGACAAGGGCCACGAGGCCCAGGCCATGGTGAGCGCGGTCGAGACGGGCCAGAGCGACAACCTGGTCGGTGCCATGCTCAAGAGCCAGGAAGCCTCGCTCAACTTTCAAATGATGATGCAGGTGCGCAACAAGGTCGTTTCGGGCCTCGACGACCTCATCAAGCTGCCGATCTGAGCCGCATGCCCGCGACCACGAAGATCATCGGGCCCGCCCGCGGGGCGCTCATGACGGTGATCGACACCTGCGAACTGGGCCGCCCCGTTCACGTGCTGGACCGTTTTTGCGAGGTCCTCCACGCCGATCTGGCGGCCGCCGTGGAAAGCCTGTTCGCCACCCGCACCACACCGGGCTTCCAGCTGGGGCGCATCGAACATTCGCGCCGCGTCCATCCGCACAGGCCCCTGCGCTGGTTCCTGTTCGACACGGCCGCCGGCCGCCTGGGTTTCTCCATCGATCGCCAGGCCGCGCTCGCGCTGCTGGCCCGCCGCCTGGGCATGAGCAACTGGAACCAGCTGGATCAGGAAACGCTGCAGCGCTCGGAAACCGCCACCGAACAGCGGCTCGCCGCGCAGGTGGGCAAGCGCCTCGTGCAGTGCCTCTCGGCGCGCCTGCTCAGCGGCTTGCAGGAGCGCACCGCCCCGGACACCGCGCCGGCCGTGCTCGACACCGAGCGCCATGGCTTCGGCGGCCCCACCGATGCCCAGGCCCTGTTCCTGGGCTGCGACCTGCTCGACGCCCAGGGCAGCCCCATGGGCCGGCTGAACTGGGTGCTGGAAGACTGCGCCCTGGACGCCCTGCTGCGCGCCCTGGCGCCGCCCCGGCGCAAGCCCGCGAAAAAACCCATCGACCCGGCCACCCTGCGCCGGCAGCTGCCCATGCTGCTCGACGTGCGGCTGCTGGAGAAGCCGCTGTCGCTGGGCGACGTGATGGCGCTGCGGCCTGGCAGCGTGCTGCCGGTCGACCTCGGCCTGGCCACCGTGCGCATCCAGGACAGCCCGGTGCTCAAGGCCAGCGTGGTCGAGCACGGCGGCAAGCTCTGTCTCACCTCCCTCCAAGAAGTCTGAACCGCCATGGAAAACCTCACCGCGCCCTCCCCAGCCGACGCCACCGGCGGCATCGACGAACTGCTGTCCTACATGGACGGCCCGGCCGAGAAACCCGCGGCGGAACCGGTGGCGTTCGAGGCCCCGGCACCCCGGCTGGGCATGGGCAGCCTCATGCGCAAGATCCCGGTCACGCTCACGCTGGAGCTGGGCTCGACCCGGGTGTCGCTGGAAGACCTGGCGCACCTGAGCACCGACAGCGTGGTCGAACTCGATGCGCTGGCTGGCGAGCCGCTGACCATCAAGGTCAATGGCGTGTCCATCGGCAAGGCCGTGGTGGTGGTCTCCGGCGAAAACTACGGCCTGAAAGTGGTCGAGATCTCCGACCTGAACCTGGACAGCCTGGCCGCATGACGCCACGCGCCCTTCGACCCGGCGCCCTGCTCCTGGGCGCCGTCACGCTGGCAGCGCTCGCGGGGCTGGCCAGCACCGATGCGCTGGCGCAGGCCCAGGCGCCGGCGGGGGGTCAAGGGCTGCAGATCTTCAGCAGCAACACCAGCGGCGGCACCACCGACTACACGGTTCGCACGCAGATCCTGATCATCATGACGCTGCTGGGCTTGCTCCCGGCCATGATGCTCATGATGACCAGCTTCACCCGCTTCGTCATCGTGCTCTCGCTGCTGCGCCAGGCGCTGGGCCTGCAGCAGGGCCTGCCCAACCGCATCATCACCGGCATCGCGCTCATCCTCACCCTGCTGGTGATGCGGCCGGTGGGCGAGCGCATCTGGACCGACGCGCTGCAACCCTACGACGAGGGCAGGATCACCCTGGCCCAGGCGCTGGAGAACGCCGAGGCGCCGCTCTCGCGCTTCATGCTCGCGCAGACCAGCAAGCCCGCGCTCGAACAGATCGCCACGCTGGCCGGCGCGCCCGCCGTCACCGACCCCGCGTTGCACCCCTTCACCGTCAAGCTCGCCGCCTTCGTGCTGAGCGAGCTCAAGACGGCTTTCATGATCGGCTGCATGCTGTTCATTCCCTTCCTGGTCATCGACCTGGTGGTCTCGTCCGTGCTGATGGCCATGGGCATGATGATGCTCTCGCCCCTGGTGATCTCCCTGCCGCTCAAGCTGCTGCTGTTCGTGCTGGTGGATGGCTGGACGCTGACGGTCAACACGCTGGTGACCAGCGTGCGCGCGATATGACGCCCGAGATCGCCGTCGAACTGGTGGCCGAGTGCCTGAAGCTGGTGGTGGTGCTGGTCACGCTGCTCATCGGCCCCAGCCTGGTGGTGGGCGTGGTGGTGAGCCTGTTCCAGGCCGCCACGCAGATCAACGAGCAGACGCTGAGCTTCCTGCCCCGCCTCATCGTGACGCTGCTGGCCATCATCTTCATGGGGCAGTGGCTGGCGAGCAAGCTCATGGACTACTGCATCGCCATCTTCGAACGCGCCGCGCAGCTGGCGATCTGACGTGAGCCCCATGGAGCCGGTCTTCGGTCAATTGCTGGCCACGCTGCTGGCGATGTGGTGGCCCTTCGTGCGGCTGCTGGCCATGCTCTCGTTCATGCCGGTGGTGGGCGAGAACATGGTGCCCGTCACCGTGCGCGTGCTGCTGGCGCTGGCGCTGGCCGTGGTGCTGCTGCCGGTGGCGCAGCCCCCGGCGCCGATCACCCCCTTCTCCCTGCTCGGCATCGTCACCACCATCGAGCAGGTGGTGATCGGCCTGATCATTGGCCTGTGTTTCCAGTTCATCATGGCGGTCTTCACCCTGCTGGGCTTCATGGCCTCGTCGCAGATGGGCCTGTCCATGGCGGTCATGAACGACCCCATGAGCGGCGTGTCCTCCGACGTGGTCTCCACCCTGCTCTACGTCATGAGCATCCTGGTGTTCTTCGCCGTCGAAGGCCACCTGGTCTTCAACGGCGTGATGGGATCGAGCTTCAAATCCTGGCCCGTGGGCGGCGGCATCCCGCAGGTGGCGCTGGAGATGCTGCCGCTGCAGGTGGCGTGGGTCTTCTCGGCCGCCCTGCTGCTGGCCCTGCCGGTGATCTTCTCGGCCTTGGTGGTGCAGATCGGCTTCGGCCTGCTCAACCGCATCGCGCCGGCCTTCAACCTGTTCTCGCTCGGCTTCTCGCTGATCATCGTGTTCGGCCTGTTCATGCTCTCCGGCCTGGTGCGCTACATCCCCGAGCAGTACGTGCGCCTCACCTCGCGCGTGCTGGGCATGCTCGAACAGATGATGGTGGTGAGGTAAGCCATGGCCGAGCAGGACACCGGGGAAAAGACCGAAGACGCCAGCGCGCAGAAGCTGCGCAAGGCGCGCGAGAAGGGCCAGGTCGCCCGCTCCAAGGACGTGGCCACTGCCGTGGGCCTGGTCTGCAGCCTGCAGCTCATCGTCATCCTGGCGCCCTCGTACCTGGCGGATTTCAAGCACCTGTTCGGCCTGGGCTTCGTGGTGCTCGACGGCGAGGCCGCGCTGGACAACCTGTGGTCCAACGCCTTCAAGCCGGCGATCCTGCTGGTGGGCAAGATGGTGCTGCCCCTGGCGCTCATCCCCCTCATCGTGGCCGCGTTCACGCTGTTCCCCAGCGGCTGGGTGCTCAGCACCGACCAGTTCATGCCCAAGCTGGAGCGGCTGAACCCGCTGAGCTACTTCAGCCGCATCACCAAGCCCAAGCACCTGATCGACTGGGCCACCACCGCCGCCAAGGCGGCCTGCCTGGGTGGCGTGCTCTGGCACACCGCGAGTTCCACCCGCCCAGCCTTCCTGCGGCTGCAGGGCCTGCCGCTGCACGAGGCGCTGGCGCAGGCCATGGGCTTGGCGATCACCGGCATCTTCACCCTGTGCAGCGTGTTCGTGGTGTTCGCGCTGATCGACCTGCCGCTGCAGCGCTTCGTCTTCCTGCGCGAGCAGCGCATGAGCAAGCGCGACCTGAAGGAAGAGCACAAGACCAGCGAAGGCCGGCCCGAGGTGCGCCAGCGCATCCGCCAGCTGCAGCAGCAGATCGCCAAGCGCAGCGTGCGCAAGATCGTGCCCACCGCCGACGTGGTGATCGTCAACCCCACGCACTACGCGGTGGCGCTCAAGTACGACACGCAGAAGGCCGAAGCGCCCTACGTCATCGCCAAGGGCGTGGACGAACTCGCGCTCTACATCCGCGCCCTGGCCACCGAACACAAGGTGGAGGTGCTGGAGCTGCCGCCACTGGCGCGCGCCATCTACAACACCAGCCAGGTCAAGCAGCAGATCCCGGCCGCGCTGTACCAGGCCGTGGCGCTCGTGCTGCGCCATGTGCTCCAGCTGCGCGCCTACCGCGAGGGCGGCCGCAAGGCGCAGCCCGCGCTGCCCGCCGACCTCCACGTCCCCGCCCACCTGACCTGACCCGAAGCCCGCCATGAACGCCCTGAAGTCACTCTGGTCCGACCTGCAGCGCATGCGCTACGCCGCGCCGCTTTTCCTGCTGGCGATGCTGACGATGGTGATCCTGCCGCTGCCGCCGCTGCTGCTGGACGTGCTGTTCACGTTCAACATCGTGCTCTCCCTGATCGTGATTCTGGTCGCGGTCAACAGCCGCCGGCCGCTGGACTTCTCCATCTTCCCCACCGTCATCCTGGGCGCCACGCTGCTGCGCCTGATGCTCAACGTGGCCTCGACGCGGGTGGTGCTGCTCAACGGCCACCAGGGCACGGACGCGGCCGGCCAGGTGGTCGAGGCCTTCGGCCACGTGGTGATCGGTGGCAACTTCGTGGTCGGCCTGGTGGTGTTCGTGATCCTGATGATCATCAACTTCCTGGTGGTCACCAAAGGCGCCGAGCGCATCTCGGAGGTGTCGGCGCGCTTCACGCTCGACGCCCTGCCCGGCAAGCAGATGGCGATCGACGCCGACCTCAACGCCGGCCTCATCAACCAGGAAGGCGCCCAGACGCGCCGCAAGGAAGTGGCCGGCGAGGCCGACTTCTACGGCGCCATGGACGGCGCCTCCAAGTTCGTCAAGGGCGATGCCATCGCCGGCATCCTGATCCTGCTGATCAACCTCATCGGCGGCGTGCTCATCGGCAGCTTCATGCACGACCTCTCGCTGGGCGAGTCGTTCAAGCTGTACGCGCTGCTGACCATCGGCGACGGTCTGGTCGCGCAGATCCCGGCGCTGCTGCTCTCCGCCGCCGCGGCCATCATCGTCACCCGCGCCAGCGAGTCGGGCGACATCGAGAAGCAGATCACCGGCCAGCTGCTGGCTTCGCCGGGCGTGCTGTACGGGGCGGCCGGCCTGATGGCCCTGCTGGGCGCCATCCCGGGCATGCCCACCTTGATCTTCTTCGCCTTCGCCGGCGTGCTCGGTTACGTGGCGTGGCGCATGGGCTCGCGCGTGGTGGTGGCCCCGCCCGACCCCACCGCCCAGGTGCAGGTGGCCCTGCTGACCGAGAGCCAGCCCGAGATCGACTGGAAAAGCCTGCCGGTGGTGGAGCCGGTGGCCGTGTCGGTGGGCTACAAGCTGGTGGGCCTGATCGACCCCGGGCAAGGCGCCGTGCTCGCCAAGCGCCTCAAGGGCGTGCGCCAGACCCTGAGCGAAGGCATGGGCGTGGTGCTGCCGCCCATCGGCGCGCGCGACGACCTCGGCCTCAAGCCCAACTTCTACTCGGTGCTCATGCACGGCACGGTGCTGGCGCAGGCCGAGGTGTTCGCCGACCGGCTCATGGCCATCCCGGGGCCCCAGGTGTATGGCGACATCGACGGCATCCCGGGCGCCGACCCGTCGTTCCGCATGCCGGTGGTCTGGATCGAGCCCGCGCAGAAGGCGCACGCCCTGGGCATGGGCTACCAGGTGGTGGACGTGCCCACGGTGATCGCCACGCACGTGACCAAGCTGATGCGCGAGAACCTCGGCGAGCTGTTCCAGCACGACGACGTCCACGCGCTGATGGAGCGGCTGGGCGCGCTCGCCCCCAAGCTGTCGGCGGCGCTGGACAAGGCCTTCACCCACAGCATGCTGCTCAAGGTGTTCCGCACCCTGCTGGCCGAGAACGTGTCGCTCAAGGACATCGTGCCCGTGGCCACCACCCTGCTGGACAACGCGGAGCAGACCAAGGACCCATTGCTGCTGGCCGCCGAGGTGCGCTGCACGCTGCGCCGCCAGATCGTCGGCGCCCTGTGCGGCCAGACCGGCGAGATCAAGGCCTTCAACATGGGCGGCGAGCTGGAGAACCTGCTGCTGGGCGCGCTCAACCAGGCGCGCAGCGCCGGCAAGGTGGCGCTGGACAACTTCCCCATCGACCCCAACCTGCTCAACCAGCTGCAGTCCCACATGCCCATCGCGCGCGAGCAGATGAAGCAGATGGCGGCCACGCCGCTGCTGCTGGTGATGCCCCAGGTGCGCCCTCTGCTGGCGCGCTACGCCCGGCTGTTCGCGCCGGGCCTGCACGTGCTGTCCTACAACGAGGTGCCCGAGCAGCGCGAGGTCTCCATCGTCGGCTCGCTGGGCTGAGCGGCCTTCAGGCCAAGGCGTCCGGCGGCACCGGCCAGTGCCGCGTGACGCTGCTTACCACCTCGGCCAGGGCGTGCAGCAACAGCGGCGAGGTCGGGCCGGGTCGGTAGTTCAAGCCCCCTGGCGGCAGGGGTGCCAGCGGCGTGCCCAGCTGCACCTTCACCAGCGGCGCGCCCAGGCGGTCCAGGGCCTCGGCCAGCGCCGGCATCAGCTCGCGCAGCAGGGGCAGCACCTGAGCCTGTCGGGGAATCAGGGCCATGGCCAGGCCGCCCCCCACCCACAGCAACTGCACCGTGATCGGGCCGGCCTGCGGCAGGGTCAGGGCCACCTCCAGGCCGGCGGGCCCCTCTTCCCGTGGCCGAGGCTTGCGTCGCTCCCACCGCGGCGCCGCGGCCACGCGCAGCGCCACGCTCATGCCGCCCCAGGCGTACAGGTGAAAACGCCAGTGACCGGGCTCGCCGCGCTCCGGCAGCGGCGAACCGGGCGCCGTGTGCGGGCCGGGCAGCGCCAGCGGTGGCCGCTCCAGCAGCGCCAGCCCTTGCAGGCCCAGGTCCATATGGCGGGACGTGAGGATGACGCGCCATGCGGCCGCCAGCTCGGCGGGCGGCGGCAGCTTCCACTGGTAGGCCCGCAGGGCCGCCTGGTCCAGGCGCATCGCGGGCAGTTCGTCGGGTGATGCGAGGGCGCCCGGCACGCCCGGCCGGGGCGCGACGAACTCGAGTTCGAGCGAAGGCTCGGTCGCCAGCACCCGCATCCACACCATGTCGCCCACCGAAAGGCCCTGGGCCCAGGCGCCTTGCGGGGGCAGGCGCAGCGTGGCGCCGCGATCGCGCCGCAGCGTCACGCCGTGCTCGTCGCGCCCCTCGTAGCGCAGCGCAATGTGCTCGCCCACGGCCGGTCGCGGCGCGCCGTCCCGGGCGGGATGGCGCTGCTGCGGCGTGAGGCTCGCGGCGGTGACGCGATCGATGTTCATGCAGGTCTCCGTCCACCCCTTCGGAATGAAAAAAAGCCAGCCGGTTCACCGGCTGGCTTTGTCGTCTCGGGCCGCCGTGGAAGGCGGCCGAAGTCGCCGGTTTACTGCATGAGCGACATGACCAGCTGCGACATGCTCGACGACTGCTTGAGCATCGAGGTGCTGGCCTGCATCAGCATCTGGTTCTTCGTCATGTTGGCCGTTTCAGCGGCGTAGTCCACGTCCATGATTCGGCCCTTGGAGGCTTCGGTCTGGGTGCGCTGGTTGCCCAGGTTGTTGTAGACGCTTTCCAGGCGGTTGGACGAAGCACCCAGCTGCGCGCGCACGGCACCGATGGAGTCCAGCACGTCGGCCAGGTCGTCGATGGCGGTGTTGGCGGCGGCGGCGCTGGCGATTTCGGTGCCGGCGGTGGCGGTCACGCCGGCGGTGTAGGTGGCCACCACGGCGTCGAGGTCGGTGCCCAGGTCGCCCAGGGCCGTGGTCACGTCCACGTCCATCGTTTCGGCGGTCGTCGCGCCGATCTGGAACGTCACGGCCGCAGCGCCGAGCTTGCCGGCCGTGCCGTCCTTGCTGAACAGGGCTTCACCGGCGAACGAGCTGTTCGTCATGATGTTGCCGAGCTCTTCACCGAGCTGGTCGAACTCGGACTGGAGGGCGTCGCGGTCTTCCTGGGTGGCCGAGCCGTTGGCCGCTTCGGTGGCCAGGTCCTTCATGCGGGTGACGATGTTCGTCATTTCCTTGAACGCGCCTTCGGCGGTCTGCATCATCGAGATGCCGTTCTGCGTGTTGCGCATCGCCACGGCCATGCCGCGCGACTGGGCGTTCATGCGGGTGGCGATCTGCAGGCCGGCGGCATCGTCCATGGCGGAGTTGATGCGGAAGCCCGTGCCCAGGCGGGCCATGGACGTCGTCAGGGTCTTCTGGGTGGAGCCCAGGGCGTTCTGGGTGCTCAGCGAAGCGTAGTTGGTGTGCAGGCTCAACATGGTGGGTACTCCTTGATCGGTTGGGACGCCGGGTATCGACGACCTCACCAGTACAGAGCGACCTGCTGGAGCGGGTCCTTAAATGCGGCAGCAGAATTTTTTCGAATAGATCCGTTGGCACCGAGAAAGCTGGCTGAGCGGCGTTGACGAGGGCTCTGACGAAGCGCACCATCCCACCTTCCATGGGAGGTCTCATGGCCGAAACCCACACCGTCTTCGCGGGCTCGATCCCGAAGTTCTACGACAGCCTGATGGTCCCCATGATCTTCGCGGCCTACGCGAAACACATGGCGGAGCTGGTGGCAGCCTTCTCACCCGGTGCGGTACTGGAGACCGCGGCTGGCACCGGTGTGGTCACCCGGGCACTGGCGCCCCGGCTCGGCGCTCACGCACGCTACGTGGTGACCGACCTCAACCAGCCCATGCTGACCCATGCCGCCGCCCGGCAAGGGGTCGATGCCCGCATCGAATGGCAACCGGCGGACGCGCTCCACCTGCCGTTCGCGGACGGCACATTCGACGCTGTCTGCTGCCAGTTCGGCGTGATGTTCTTCCCCGATCGGGTCGCCGGCTATACCGAGGCCCGTCGCGTGCTCCGGCCGGGTGGGCACTTTGTCTTCAGCACCTGGGACCGCATCGAGAACAACGCCTTTGCCGACGAGGTCACCAACGCCCTCGCCACCGTGTTCCCGGACAACCCGCCGCGCTTCCCGGCCCTCGTACCGCACGGTTACCACGATGTCGCCGGGATCCGCGACGAGCTGAGCCGCGCGGGGTTTACCGACATCCGGATCGAGACGCGCGAAGAAGTGAGCCATGCTGCTTCGGCACGGGACGCTGCCACCGCCTACTGCCAGGGGACGCCGCTGCGCAACGAAATCGAGGCGCGGGATGCCGGTCTGCTGCAGTTCGCCACGGACCGCGCGACCGAGGCCATCGCCAGCCGCCACGGCGACGGCCCGGTGGCCGGCAAGATCCAGGCCCACGTGGTGGTGGCGACGAGCGCCGGCGCTCCGGCCCGCGTCAGCCCAGCAGCGCCATGACCCGCGCGCGGTTCACGCCCGCCAGGGCCGGCGCCACATCGGCATAGGTCTCGAAGCGCATCGACTGCGTGCGCACCAGAAAGGCCTGGGCCGAACGCTCCACCGACTCTGCCGGAATCTCCGCCGAGGCGGCGCTGGCCTCGGCCGAGGCCAGTGCCAGCGCGCCGGCCACCTGGGCCTGGGTGAAGCCCACGCGGTCCAGCGCATGGATCACGCGCTGCAATGCGGTGCGGATTTCCTGCAGCTCTACCGGCGCCTGCTCGTACAGGGCCGAAGGCAGGGCCGGTGCCTCGGTCTGGGTGCGCACGCGCTGGGCCACGCCGTCGGCAAACCGATGTCCTTCGCCCTTGATGGTGATGCGGTCCTGCACCTTGTCCCAGGTGGCTTCCGATGCGCTGAACACCGGTTCACCCCGGTCATCGATGTGCACGCGCACCTCGGCCGCAGCCAGGGCGTGGTCGAGCCGGCGCACGTTGCTGTGCACGCCCTGCTCGGGGTCGATGGTGACGGTCAGCGGGCCGGCCAGGTTGGACGGCAGGCCGATGCTGAGCACCTCGCGCGCGCCCTGCGAGAGCGCGGCCGCGTCGATGCCGCGGATGCGGAAGGTCTGGCGGGCCGCACCGTGGCCCTGGTACTGCAGTTGCGGGTCGATGGCAGCGCCGGTGGACGCGGCGCGCTGGCGCCAGAGGGTCTTCAGGCCTTGCCGCGCCGCCGCGAGTTCGGGCTCGCGCTGGTGGGCCGTGGCCGGCTCGGCGAGCTGGTCGCTGTAGCCCGACTTGAGCGTGTGCAGATCGGCGGACAGCCGGCCCAGGTAGGCCTTCGACGACTGGGCTGCGGCCACCTGACCGTGCCGTTCGCCATCCCAGGGACTGAAGGCGGACGCCGGTCGGGCCGCCGCGCCCGCCGGGCCGCGCAGGGGATGGGCGCTGGCCGCCACGGGCACCGCCGTCGCCAGGCCCGCAGTCCGCCCGGCATTGAGCGCGGCGCCGGACGACGAGCGCTCGGGGCTCGCGCTGGATCGAAGGGCCGGAAGCGTGTTGACCTGCATGCGCGAACGACCGGTCAGAGCACGTTGAACAGCGAGAGCGCCGACACCTTGGCGTAGGCCTTCTGCGTGGCCTGCAACGCGGTGGTGTAGCCGCTGAGGTGCACGGCGGCTTCGGCGTAGTCGAGCTTGCCGAGCGCGAGCACCGCATGGTCATTGGACAGGCTCACGTTGGCCAGCGAGGTGTCCTGCGAGTCCAGCGTGGTGAGCGAGCCACCGATGCGCGCGATGCGCGAGCTCACGCTGTTGAAGGTGGTGTCGAGCAGGTCCGTGGTGGCCTTGAGGCGGGCCCGCACGGCGGGGTCGTTGACGGTGACGCCGGGCGTCTGGAAGTCCTGGATGGTGAGGTCGAGCTGGTTCAGGAAGGCGGCCATCTCGTCCAGCGGCACGTTGGCCGCCTGCGTGATGCCGTTGCCCACCACCACCTGTTGCAGGTCGGTGTTGCCGGTGAAGCTGTAGCGCGCGCCGGGCGCGGCGGCCGGGTCGTGCGTGAGGGTCGCGGTGTTCGAGGCGGTGCCCGAAAACAGGTAGCGGCCCTCCTGGTCGCGGGTGTTGGCGGTGGCGAAGATGCTGTCGCGCAGCGAGATGAGCTGCGTGGCCATGGCCTGCACGTCTTCCGAGGTGTTGGTGCCGTCGGCGGCCCAGATCTGCAGGTCGCGCATCTGCAGCATGTCGCGGCTCATGCTGTCGAGCAGCACCTCGCTGTGCCGCAGGCGCCCGCCCAGGGCGGCGATGTTGTCGCGGTACTGGTCCAGTGCGGCCTGCTCGCGCGCCAGGCGGCCCAGGCGCACGCTGGCGATGGGGTCGTCCGAAGGCACCAGCAGGCGCTCGCCCGTGGCCATCTGCTGCATGAGTTGCTCGACCTTGAACGACGCCATCTGCAGCGAGGTGTTCATGGTGGTGTGGTACTGGGTGCTGGCGATGCGCATGGTCTCTTCTCCTTCAGCCGAACATGGCCAGCGTGGTGTCGAACAGCTCGTTGGAAACGGCCAGCACCTTCATGTTGGCCTGGTACATCTGCTGGTACTGCACGATGTTGATGGCCTCCTCGTCGGTGTTCACGCCGCTGGTGGACTTCCAGCTTTCCTCGGCCTGGTTGCGCACGGTCCTGGCGGTGTCGTGCGCGGCGCGCGCCTGCTGGTTCTGCGTGCCCAGGCGCCCGACGATCTGGGTGTAGATGTCGCCCAGGCGCACGGTGCCCAGCGAAGGCACGGTCAGTGGCTGGTCGCGCAGGCCGATGAGGGCCTGCAGGTTGTCGCTGTTGCCGGGTTTGGTCGGGTCCGAGGAGAACGCCAGGTCTTCGCCCAGCAGGCCATTGACCACCTTGAGCAGGCCGGTGGAGGCGGCGTCGAACTGGAACAGGTCGGTGCCCGGCGTGCCGTCCATGGCGAAGCCGGCGGCCATCTGGGTGTTCACCCGCGTGGCGATTTCTTCGGCCAGCGCGGCCACGTCGTCGATCACCGGCTTGAGCACCGTGCGCTCGAATTCGTCGAGCCCGCCGAGCTGGCCGCCCAGGTTGCCCTGGGTGACGGTGAAGGACTCGCTGGCGAAGGCCAGCTTCAGGGTCTGGGAGCCGTCCGGGTTGTTGACGGTGGAGAGCGTGGCGGCCAGCGAACCCGCCACCAGCGGCACACCGCTGCGCAGGGACACGCTGGCGCTGCCATCGGCCTGCTCGACCACCTGCAGGCCCACCAGGTTGGACAGCGCGTCGATCTTGAGGTCGCGTGCGTCCATCAGGCTGGAGGGGTTGATGCCGGTGGCGCGCGTGGCCGCGATCTTTTCGTTGAGGTCGGCGATCTCCGCGCTCAGCGAATTCACCTGCGCCACCGAGGCGGTGCGCTGCTGCGCGACCGAGGCGCGCTGGTTGTTGAGCACCTGGTTCAGGTTGTTGAAACGCTGCGCCAGCGCCTCGGCCGAGGTGATCACCTGCTGGCGCAGAGGCGCGGAGGTGGGGTCCACGCTGGCGGCGTTGAGGGCGTTGAAGAACAGGTCCAGCCCGCTGTTGAGGCTGGAGCCGTCGTCGCCCATCACCTGCTCGAGCTGCTTCATGTAAGGCTGCGAGGTGTTGTAGCGGCCCAGTTCGGCGTTGGCCTGCCACATCTGCATGTTCTTGTAGCCGTCGCTGAAGCGCAGCAGCGCAGGCACCGAAACGCCGCCGCCGGTGGCGGCCACGCCGCCCTTGAACGGGCCGACCGCCGCGAACAGCGCGCCCTGGCGGGTGAAGCCCGGCGTCATCACGTTGGCGATGTTGTGGCTGGCCGCGGCCAGCGCGGTCTGCGCGGCCAGTGCGCCGGTCAGCGCGGTGTAGTGGATGGTCATGGGTCAGGGTTCCAGCGGGGTGGCGGCCCCGCGCACGGTCGGGGTCTTCTCGTGGAGAGCGACCGCCGCCGGCGTTTGCTTAAGCACGGCGGGCGTGGGCAGCAGCTGGCGCAGGATCACGTCGGCGATGCCGAAGGCGCGCTGGCGGGCCATGGTGTCGGCCACCACGTTGTCGGCCAGGTCCAGCATGTCCTGGTTGATCTTGTTGTTGAACGGGCTGTCTTCGCTCGCCAGGGCCTGCGTGGAGCGGCGCATGGCCTTGAGGTTCTGCGAGATGAAGAAGGCCTCGAATTTCTCTGCGGCATCGACCGCCTTGGCGCGCAGCACCGGGTCGATATCGGCCGGCTGCCCGGCGCCGGAGGCCGAAGGTCCAATGGCTTGCATGGTGGGCGCGCCTCAGATGACGACGAGTTCGCCGTCGATGGCACCGGCCTGGTCCAGCGCCTGCAGGATGGCCATGATGTCGTCGGGCGAGGCGCCGGTGCTGTTGATGGTGTCGATGATGCCTTTGAGGCTGGTGCCCGGTGGCCAGCTGAACATGCGGCCGCTGCCCTGCTCCACCGCCACGCTCGATTGCGGCACCACCTTGGTCTCGCCCCGGCCGAAGGGCGCGGGCTGGCTCACCAGGGGTTGTTCGCCGATCACCACCTTGAGCGAGCCGTGCGACACCGCCGCCGGCCGCACGCGCACGCCGTCGGCGATCACCACCGTGCCGGTGCGCGAGTTGAAGACCACCTTGGGCGTTTCCGTGCCCACGGCCACCGGCAGCGCCTGCAGCATGGCCACGAAGGCCACGCGCTGGGTCGGGTTCGCGGGGGCGACCACGTCCACGCTGGTGGCGTTGCGCGTGGTGGCGAGCGTGCCGAATTGGCGGTTGATGGCCTCGACGATGTTGGTGGCGGTCTGGAAGTGCGGGCGCTTGAGGCTCAGCGTCACGGTCTCGCGGGTGTCGAAGTCGCTTTCGATCTCGCGCTCCACCGTGGCGCCGTTGGGCACGCGGCCGGCGGTCGGGGTGTTCACGGTGACGCTGGACCCGCTGGCGCCCTGCGCCGATAGCCCGCCCACCACCACGTTGCCCTGGGCCAGCGCGTAGACCTCGCCGTCGGCGCCGCGCAGCGGCGAGAGCAGCAGCACGCCGCCGCGCAGGCTCTTGGCATCGCCCATCGAGGACACGGTCACGTCGATGCTCTGCCCCTTGCGGTAGCCCGGAGGGAAGACCGCGCTGACCATCACCGTGGCCACGTTGCGCGCCTTGGTGTTGCTGCGCTCGGGCAGCTTGACCCCAAACTGCTTGAGCATGTTCTCGACCGTCTGACCCGAGAAGCGGATCTGGCTGCTGTCACCCGAACCCTGCAGGCCGACCACCAGGCCGTAGCCGATCAGCTGGTTCTCGCGCATGCCTTCGACGTCGACCAGGCTGTGCAGCGGCCGGGCCGGCACACCTGGCGCTTGTGATGGCGCCCGTGACTGTGCCTGCACCGGCAAGGCGAAAACCAGCAGGGCGGCGCCCAGGGCCAGGGCGGCGCGGATCGGGGCGAGGTTCATGGCGGGCATCTCAGAAAGGCATCCAGGGACTAGTGAAGAAGCGGGTGAGCCAGCCCGGGCTGTTGGCATCGGCCAGGGTGCCGGTGCCGGAATAGGCGATGCGCGCGTTGGCGATGCGCTGGGACGACACGCGGTTGGTGGCGTCGATGTCCTCGGAGCGCACGAAGCCGCTCAGGCGGATGAACTCTTCGCCCTGGTTGAGCCACAGGCTCTTCTCGCCCGAGACGCGCAACAGGCCGTTGGCCATCACCTCGTGCACCACCACCGTGATCGCGCCTTCCAGCGCGTTCTGCTGCGTGCTGCTGGAGCCGCCCGAGAACTCGCGGTCGGCCGAGAGGCCGATGCTGGTGTCGAGCACCTTGCCGGCGATGCTCAGGGGTTGCGCGCTCATGCTGCTGCGCTTGTCCAGGCTGGTGCCCGAGCGCTTGCTGGCCTGCGTGGTCTCCGCCAGGATGACGGTGAGCACGTCGCCGGAGCGGAACGCGCGGCTGTCGTTGGTGAGCACCCAGGCCGAGTTCGGGTTGAACAAGCCGCCCGACTGGCCCTTGCGCGCCGGGGGCTGCACCGGGGGCATGGGCGCCTCGGCCAGCGGCGGTGGCGCGGGCGGCACGATGGCGCAGCCACCGAGCACGGTGGCCGCCGCCAGGGTGAGGACGGCCAGCGCGCGCATCAGCGCACCGCCTGGGCCAGGTTCTGCAGCATGCCGTCGGCGGCGGACAGCACCTTGGTGTTCATCTCGTAGGTGCGCTGCGCGGAGATCATCTCCACCATTTCCTCGACCACCTGCACGTTGGAGCCTTCCAGCGCGCCCTGCTTGAGCTTGCCGAAGGCCTCTTCGCCAGGCACGCCTTCGTTGGGCACGCCGCTGGCGGCGGTTTCCTGGAACAGGTTGTCGCCCAGCGCCAGCAGGCCGGCGGGGTTCACGAAGCCCGCGAGCGTGATCTGGCCGAGCTCGGTGAGCTCGGTCTCACCCGCGATCTTGGCGCTGACCACGCCGTTTTCGCCGATGGCGATGGACAGCGCGTTGGCGGGCACGGTGATGTCCGGCACGATGGGGTAGCCCTGCGCCGTCACGAGGCGGCCTTCGGGGCTGGTCTGCAGCTGGCCGGCCCGCGTGTAGGCGGTGTCGCCGTTGGCCAGCTCCACCTGCAGGAAACCCTGGCCGACGATGGCCACGTCCAGCTGCTGGCCGGTGGTCTGCAGGCTGCCGGTGGTAAAGACCTTCTGCGTGCCGACCACGCGCGTGCCATTGCCCAGCTGCACGCCGGTGGGCGTGTTGGTGTTCTCGTCGCGGGCTGTGCCGGGCTGGCGCTCGACCTGGTAGAACAGGTCCTCGAACATCACGCGGTCGCGCTTGAAGCCCACGGTGTTGACGTTGGCGAGGTTGTTGGCGATGGCCTGCAGCTTGGCGTCCTGCGCCTGCACGCCGGTCTTGCTGACCCACATGGCGGGATTCATGGTCGGTTTCCTGGTTGGTTGTACGGGAGGTGCCGGAGCCGGATCAGCCGCGCACCAGGCGGTTGCCCGCTTCGGACATGCGTTCGGCCGAGCCAAACAGCTTCATCTGCACCTCGAAATCGCGGCTCAGCGTCATGGTGGCCACCATTTCCTCGACGGCGGACACGTTGCTGCCTTCGAGGTGGCCCGAGCGCATGGTCACGGTGTCGTCGGCCGGCAGGGGCTGGCCGTCGCGCGCCACGATCAGGCCGGCTTCGTTCTTCGTGACCTCGCCGCCCAGCGGCCGCACGGTCTTGATGCGGTCCACCGGCTGCAGGTCTTCCTGGCCTGGCGGCTGGATCGAGACCGTGCCATCGCCCGCGATGTCCACGCGCGTGAACGCGGGCAACACGATGGGGCCGCCATCGCCGACGACGGGGCGCCCGTTCACCGTCAGCGTGCCATCGGCATCCACGGTGAACTGGCCCGAGCGGGTGTAGGCCTCCTGCGCGTCGCGGTGCTGCACCGCGAAATAGCCCTCGCCCGTGATGGCCACGTCCAGCTCACGGCCGGTGGACTTGAGCACACCGTTGCGCGCGCTCACGCCGTCGGCATTGAGCTGGCTCATGTGGCGGTCGTCGTAGCCATAGCCGGGGGTGGCAAGCGCGGTGCTGAACGCGACATCGGCCCGGAAGCCGGGCGTGTCCGCATTGGCCAGGTTGTTGGCGCGCACCTGCTGCTCGCGCAGCGTGCGCTCCGCGCCGCTCATGGCCGTGTAGATCAGGGCATCCATGGCGAGGGGCTCAGACGGCCTGCATCAGGGCCTGGGTCATGGCCTGCTGGGTGGAGAACACCTTGGTGTTGGCCTGGTAGTTGCGCTGCGCGGTCATCAGGCCCACCAGTTCACCGGTCATGTCGACGTTGGACTGCTCCAGCGAGCCGGGGCTGATGGTGCCGGCCTGGCCCGCGCCGGGCACGTCGTACAGCGGCTCGCCGCTGGCGTTGGAGATGGCCCAGCTGGTGTCGCTCACCGGCACCAGGCCGTCTTCGTTGGGGAAGTTGGCCAGGGCGATGGTGCCCACGCGCTGCTTCAGGCCGTTGCTGTACTGGGCCAGCACCGAGCCGTCCTTGTCGAGCGCCACACCCACGAAGGAGCCCGAGGCGTAGCCGTTGCTGGCGTTGACGGTGGTGGTGGCCTGGCCCGCGAACTGGGTCGTGCCGTTGTAGTTCACGGCCAGCGCGATCGGCGCCACCGTGGCCGGCACCGGCAGGTTCTTGGTGACCGGTGCGGCCGGGGTCAGCAGCTGGCCGGCGGTGCTGAACTGCAGCACGGTCTGCGAGCCCGCGGGCAAGGCCGCGCCGTTGAAGGTGTAGTGCACCGTGACTTCGTTCGGGTTGGTCTTCACGAAGTACTGCGTCACCGTGTGCTTGGTGCCTTGCGAGTCGTAGACCACCGAGACCATGGAACCGTTGTACGACTGCGGGTCGGTCGGGGAGAACGGCGCCACGGCCGGGTTGGGCCAGTCGGCCGAGAGGTTGCCCACGTAGTCGAGCGTGCTGCTGGCCTGCGCCGGCAGCTGTCCCTTTTCGATCTGCATGTCGCCCAGGGCGCCGAGCGCCGTGCTGCCCGGAATGGCGGCATAGCCCTGCACGCGGCGGCCGAAGCTGTCGGTGACGTAGCCGTCCTTGTCGGCGCCGAAGATGCCCACGCGGGTGAACAGGGTCTCGCCGTTGGTGTCCTTGGTGACGAAGAAGCCCTTGCCCTGAATCGCGGCGTCCATGCTGCGGCCGGTGTTGAGCGCGCCGCCGCTGGTACCGATGGTCTGCGACATGGAGCCGACCTCCACACCGATGGCCTGGCCATCGGCGTACATCGAGGCGAAGTTGGCGCGGCTGGACTTGAAGCCGTAGGTGCCGGCGTTGGCGATGTTGTTGCTGATCGCTTCCAGCTGGGTGTTGATGGCGTTGACGCCGCCGAGGGCAATGTTGAAGCTCATGGAAGGAGGTCCTTAAATCAACTGTTGGAGGTCTTCAGGCGGCCGAAAAAGCCGGTGATGGCATGGGAAGGCACGTCCCCCAGGTGCGCCACCTGCAGCAGCACGCCGCCGGTGGGCGAGAGCTTCACGCTGGTGAGTTCGCTCTGGATCTCCACATCGGGGGACACGCCTTCGCCGCCATCGATGGCGATGTCGTAGCTGCCACCCGGCAGGCCCAGGGCCTGGGGGTCCACTGAAAAATACACGGAGCCGGCGCTCTGGGCACCCAGCTCTACGCGGTGTTTCTGGCCATCTGGCGCCGTGAGCACCACCGCCAGGTTGGAATTCGCGGCGTCGAGCTTGAAACTGCCCGAGACCTTGTCGGTGCCCAAGATCACCGACTCGGTCACCACGGACACCTGGCTGCCCACCTGGGCGCCGAGCGAGAGCACCTGCAGGCTCTCCAGCATGGAAGCGCTGTTGCGCGTCTGCGCCACCACGTTCTGCATCGCCTCGGTCTGGCTCAGCTGCGTGAGCTGGTTGACGAACTCGGCCGGGTCGCTGGGCTCCAGCGGGTTCTGGTTGCGCACCTGCGCCACCAGCAGCTTGAGGAACATGTCCTTGGTGCCGGCGTCCGCGTTCGCGCTGACCGGCGCTTCGGCGGCGGTCTTCGCGTTCTTCTGGGTCAGATCGGTGATGGCTTCCATGATCAGGACTCTCCCAGCCGCAGCACGGCCATCTGCATCTGGCGGGTGCGGGTCAGCACCTCGACGCTGGTTTCAAAGGCGCGCGAGGCCGACATCATGTCGGTCATCTCGGCCACGGGGTTCACGTTGGGCAGGTAGATGTCGCCGGCCTCGTTGGCCAGCGGGTGGTCGGGCTGGTGCATGCGGCGCAGCGGCTCGTCGCTCTGGATCACGTCGAGCACCTGCACGCTGGCGCCCGGCGTGGCGCCGCTGCCACCGTTCTCGTAGATCGTGGCGAACACGGGCTTGCGCGCGCGGTAGGTGTCGCCTTCGGCGCCCGAGGCGGCCTCGGCGTTGGCCAGGTTGCTGGCGATGGTGTTGAGGCGCACGGTCTGGGCCGACATGGCCGAGCCGGCGATGCGGCTGATGCTTTCGAACGACATGTTTATTGCCCCGCGATGGCCTGCGCCAGGCCCTTGAATTTCATCTGCACGAAGGTGAGGCTGGTCTGGAAGCCGACCGCGTTCTGCGCGAACGCCGCCTGCTCGACGCCCAATTCCACGGTGTTACCATCCGCCGAAGGGTGGTGCGGCACGCGGTACATCAGCTCGCCGCCATCGCCCGTTTCCACCCCCTCCCCGCCTTCGCTCATCACCCGCTCCAGGCTGGCGGCGAAGTCGATGTCGCGGGCCTGGTAACCCGGGGTGTTCACGTTGGCGAGGTTGGAGGCCAGCACCTTGGTCCGCTCCGCCCGCAACTGCAGTGCGTCGGCATGCACCGCAATCACTTGCCCGATATCGATACCCATGCGCAGTCCTTTCTGTTTGAAGTTGCTTGTCTGGTTCGGCGCGCTGCCCGCGCTCGCGGTGGCGGCGCCCGTGCTGCCGCAGGTCGAGCAGGCGGTGCGCGCGCACTGGCTCGCCCACGCCGCAGACCTGGGCTGGAAAGCCCCTGAAGTGAGCGTGAAGCTCGGCAGCCGCGCGCCCGCGAACCTGCAGTGCGCCAGCCCGGTCGCGGTGGACCTGGGCGATGCGCGCCACCCGACCCGCATGCCGCTCAAGGTGAGCTGCCCGGACACACCGGGCTGGACGCACGAGTTCGTGGCGCGCGTGGCGCTCGAAGCCGAGGTGCTGGTGAGCGCCGGGGCCATCGCGGCCGGCAAGGCACTCAGCGCCGCGGACGTGCGGCCCGAGCGCCGCGACGTGACGCAGATGGCCGACGCCCTCGGCACCGCGGATGAAGCGCTGGGCCAGTCGAGCCGGCGCGCCTTGCGCGAAGGCCAGGTGCTGCAGGCGCGCCTGCTGAACAAGGCCGTGCTGGTCAGGCGCGGGGCGGCCGTGCGCATCGTCGCACGCCAGGGCGGCGTGTCGGTGGAGAACGCGGGCGAGAGCCTGCAGGCCGGCTCGCTCGGCGAGCTGGTGCGGGTGCGCAACACCGCGTCGGGCAAGACGCTGAGCGCGCGCGTTGTCGACGAGGGCGTGGTCGAACCCGCCGAATAGCGCCGGCGGCTCATCGGTTGGCTCCCTGGATCTGGCGGGCCACCTGTTCGAGCTTGTCGGCGTAGGCCGGATCGGTGGCGTAGCCGCCCGCCGCCAGGCCCTGGGCGAAGGCCCGGGCGTCCTGGCCCGCGTTGATGGCGCCCCGGTAGCGCGGGTTGTCGCGCAGCAGGCGCGCGTAGTCCTGGAAGGCCTCGCCCGGATCGGCGTAGGCGCGAAAGCGCTCGGTGGTCTTGTGGGCCTCGCCCTCGCTGAACTCGGTGGTGAGCGCGTCGGTGGTGCCGCCCTTCCAGCCGCCCGTGGCCTTGAGGCCGAACAGGTTGTGCGTGTCGCTGCCGTCGGCGCTGCGCAGCGGTTGCAGGCCCCAGCCCGATTCGAGCGCCGCGTGCGCAGCCACCAGCTCGGGCGCCACGCCCAGCGCGCGGCCGGCGTTTTCGGCCCAGGGCGCGATGCGGTTGAGGAAAGCGGCGCGTTCGGCCTCGGGCACACCGGCCCCGGTGGCGGGGCTGGCGGCGGTGGCCGAAGCCATGCGAAGGCGCAACGATGCGGCCTCGGGCGTGAGCCCGCCAGGCAGGCCGGCGCCCGAGCCCTGCGCGATGAAGCGGCGCACCTCGCCGTCCACCGAGCGCATGAGGGCGCCGAAGCCGCCCGCGCCCGCTCGCGGCAATGGGGCCATGCCCTCCACCCCCAGGTTGGCGGTGCCGGCGGCGAAGCGCGCGTCAGGCAGGCGCATAGGTGTGCACCTCGTCGTTGAGCACGCGCTGCATGATTTCGTGCTGGCCCATCAGCAGGTCGCAGTTGCGGGTGTTGAGCCGCTGGCACTCGGCCACCATCGCCTGCAGGTCGGTGTACCACTGCTTCACGGTGGCGCGCACGCCCAAGGGCAGCACGGCCTGCACCATTTCGTAAGCGGCATCGCCCTGGGTGCCGCTGATGCGCCGCGCCAGTGCGAGGCGCTCTTGGCCGCGCTGGGTGATGCGCTCGGTCAGCGCCGAAATGGATTCGCAGACGGTCGCCACGCGCACCGGGTCGTGGCGCAGCGCGGCGTCGAACTGCGCCTGCAGCAGGTCGCGCATGGCCTGGAAGTCGGTCTGGTCTTCGCGCACCAGCTCCAGGAAGGCCACGCACTCGCGCCGCACGCTCACGGCCGGCTCCCGTGGTAACGCGTGATGAGGCTGGCGAGCTTGCCGGCGTCGAAGCGGATCTCGCCGCGCGCCAGGGCTTCGCGGATCTCGGCGACGCGGGCTGTGTCCACGTCCGACAGGGCGCGCAGCGCGTCCATGGCGGGCTGCATGACGCCCGAGGCCAGCGCGGCCGGCGCGGTGGCCAGCGAGGGCGCGCCGGCGCTGGCCGCGTCGGTGCGGGGC